>NZ_JBFTHK010000093.1:0-16650 GCF_056394205.1 Arthrobacter sp. 10T413_2
ACTCGATCCAGGACTCGATGGAGAAGCAGATGCGGGCCGAACGTGACCGCCGCGCCGCCATCCTGACCGCGGAGGGAACCAAACAATCGGCCATCCTCACCGCCGAAGGTCAGCGCCAGTCCTCCATYCTGAAGGCCGAAGGCGACGCCAAGGCAGCGATCCTGCGGGCCGACGKCGAGGCGCAGGCCATCCAGAAGGTCTTCGACGCCATCCATAAGGGCAACCCGKACCCGAAGCTGCTGGCCTACCAGTATCTCCAGACCCTCCCGAAGATCGCTGAGGGCTCGTCGAACAAGCTGTGGATCATTCCCAGCGAGGTCGGCGACGCGCTCAAGGGGATCGGCAGCGTCCTGGGTACCGGACCGGCTCCGGTTCCAGCTCCCMCGGCGGCGACGGCGACGGATGCCGATCCGCTGGCCGCGCCCGGCGGGGTCGACACCCCGGGAAGCCGGGCCTAGGCCCCKGCACCTTCCGGATCCTCGGGCACCGCCCGCATCACGGTTCCAGGCAGTCCCCGCAGGCCCCCATGGCCCGGTCGTTCAGGCCCGGCCGTGGGGGCCCGCCGTTTAGGGCCGGATCAGGCGGGTACTCCTTACGYGGTCGGCGCCGCCCGGCTACTCGCTTTACCTCGTGGGCACCACTGCCGTATACTTGAGTATTTGTCCGGCCGGTTCAGCCGTCCGGAACAAAAACGCTTCGTACAGCGTTGATTCCAATGACGTGCCAAACAGTTTTTGTCACTGGTGACTGTCATCCGGCCCGGTCAGCGGGTCACTCGCGGTACAGCACAGTGCAACCAGAAGTCCGGCGCCTGACGGTCCCCGGATAACGCAGGGCTGGACCCTGCGAACCGAATAGAGGGAGAAAAGATGAGCGATCGCAGCCTGCGGGGTATGCGCCTTGGCGCGCAGAGCATGGAGACCGAATCCGGCGTCGAACCGGCTCCGCGCCAGCGGGTTGAATACCGTTGCGAGGACGGCGAGCAGGTGTTTGTKACGTTCTCCTCGGAAGCCGAAATCCCCCCGGTTTGGGTTTCGAAGACGGGCAAGGAGGCCTTGCTGGTGGACGGCGAACGCCCCGTCAACAGCAACGAAAAGGCAGTGCGTACGCACTGGGACATGCTGCTGGAACGCCGTAGCCTCCCCGAGCTTGAGCAGATCCTCGAAGACCGTCTCACGATCCTGCGCGAACGCCGCGGCGAACGCCGGTCGGCCTAGACGGCCAGCTCATACCACCGGCTAAAAAGGACCGGGCCCGCATCACTTGTGATGCGGGCCCGGTCCTTTTCGTAAGCGGTCTGCTTCCGGGACGGTGCCGTCCGGGCCGCTAGGCGTCCTTCTTGCCCCTGAGCTTGTTCCAGCGGGCCGTCAGGCCCCACTTCGTGACRTTGATCATGGCTTCGATGACGATGTTGCCGCTCATCTTCGATGCACCGAGTTCACGCTCAACAAAGGTGATGGGGCGCTCCACGATCGTCAGGCCGAGCTTGGCCACGCGCCAGGCCAGGTCCACCTGGAAGCCGTAGCCGACCGAGTCCACCGCATCCAGGTTCAGCTTCTCGAGCGTCGTCCGGCGGAAGGCACGKAAACCGCCGGTGACGTCCTTGATCTTAACGCCCAGCATGATCCGGGCGTAGGTGCTGCCGACCMGGCTGATGGCCTGCCGGTAGAGCGGCCAGTTGACGACGCTGCCGCCGGGAACCCAGCGTGAKCCCATGGCGAGGTCCGCGCCTTGCTCCACGGCCTCGATCAGCTGCGGCAGCTGCTCGGGCTGGTGCGAGCCGTCGGCGTCCATCTCCACGAGGATGTCGTAGCCGGCGTCCAGACCCCACTTGAAGCCCGCGATGTAGGCGGCGCCGAGCCCGGCCTTGCCGGCCCGGTGCAGGACGTGGATCTGGCCGTCGTCGGCGGCCATGCGGTCCGCCAGCTGTCCTGTGCCGTCCGGGCTGTTGTCGTCGACAACCAGCACATCGGAAGCGGGCACGGCTGTGCGCAGGCGACCGAGGGTCTTGGGCAACGATTCCAGCTCGTTATAGGTGGGGATGATGGTGAGGACACGCACTGCGAGGCCTTTCCTTGAAGGGAGCGGTCGGTGCGCCGGCAGAGAATTGTCGAAGACTTCCAGGCGCAACTTCCCATTATAGGGAGTCGCACGCGCGTGACGGGCCGCATGGCGGCCCCGGGCAGGTCCACTCGCTTCGGGCCAGTACCGGCGGGCCTGAATATTTCGGCSCCGGAACCGTTTTCTGCTGCGAAGTAGACCCGCCCCCTCGGGGTGCCCGTGGTCATGACCAGTAAAGCTCCCGCGGGTGCGGCAACCTGGAATGGACCGGGGACTACCGGAGCCTGCGCCGTACGCAACCCTCCGTTGACCCTCAATGCTACGGCGGCACCCCGATCTGTCAACCGAGCCGTGACCTGCCGTTTTGTCCWTCGTCCCAGTTCAGGGCACGGGCCCGCGGGTCAATGTTTCTGGGCCTCCGGCTGTTTGCGTCGCCCGTACGGTCAGGCGCCGAGCGCTCCGCTGGCGTAGAGTTCCTGGCCGTCGCGGACCGTCTGGAGGCAGACGGGGTCCGTGCCCGTATCCAGTGCCGGCAGGAGTGGCGTACGGGCCCGCGGGTCGGTGCTCCAGGACTGCACCCGGCCGTCKGCAACCTGGACCATGAGTTCCTCGACCTCCCAGACAGCGAAGCTGGCCGGAGCTCCGGGCACCAGCTGCCCGGCCATGGGGTTGCGGTAGCGGGCCGCCCGMCAGCCGGCCCGGGTGTGGCCGAGGAACGCGGCGCGGGCCGAGATCCGCTCTGCCGGGTTGGTGTGCTCCAGGCACGCCCGCACGCTGGACCACGGCCGTAGCGGCGTGACGGGGGTGTCGCTGCCGAAGCAGATCGGCACGCCGGCCGCGTAGAGGCTTGCAAAAGCGTTCATGCCCAGCCGGCGGTCGCCGAGRCGCTGCTGGTACAGGCTGTTTCCGTCGCCCCACAGCGCGTCGAAGACCGGCTGGGCGCTGACGGTGACGGAGTAGCGGGCCAGCCGCGTGATTGCCGCGCGATCCGCGAGCTCGACGTGCTCGAAGCGGTGTCCCGCGGCGCGGACGCGCTGTTCGCCCACCTCGGCAGCGGCCAGGTCCAGGGCATCCAGGGCTGCGTCCAGGCCGGCGTCACCAATCACGTGGAAGCCTGCCTGAACGCCCAGGAGCGAGCACGCCGCAAGGTGGGCGGCCGCCTCGGCCACGGAGAGGTACTGGCTGCCGCGCTCCCCCGGTGCGTCGGCGTAGTCGGCACGCAGGGACGCGGTCCGTGAGCCGATCGAGCCGTCGATGTTGAGGTCGCCGGCAAGGCCCAGAACCGGGACGCCCAGGCCGTCCAGGATGGACCGGGCGTGGTCCTCGGAGGTCGCCAGCTCGCCCCAATAGGGCAGGATTTCCGKCACCGGATGCGTGGCATCGTCGACTGCGCCGGAGGCGCTGTTCCAGCCCGCCGCTACCCGCAGGTCCTCAACCGTCCCGATGTGCGGAGCGGCCATCTCCGCGAGGGCCACGTATCCGTTCGCGGCCGCCTCGGCGAGGGCGCGCCGCTGGTAGCCGCGCAGGGTGTCCGCCGGCAGCTGGCGGGCCACCTGGCGGGCCGCGGTGTGGGCGCCGCGCTTGACCTGGCTGTCGGCGGTGAAGCCGTCGAGCCCTTCCAGCCCCGCCGACGCCGCCAGGGAGCTGGACACCAGGGCCGAGTGGGCATCCACACGGGCCAGGTAGACCTTGCGGCCGCCGGCGGCGCGTTCGATTTCCTCCCGGCTGGGCAGCGCGGGGTTGGTCCAAGTGGTCTCGTCCCAGCCGTGGCCCAGCACGGTACCGCCCGCGCTGGAGGCGGAGGCGCTGGAGGTGGAGGCGCTGGAGGCGGAGACGGCGTCGAGCAGTTCAGCGGCGGAGCGGACGCCCGCCAGCTGCAGCGAATCGAKCGCGATACCGGTTTCCGTCAGGTGGACGTGGGAGTCGACGAATCCGGGGGCCAGCAGCGCGCCCTGCAGATCGATCACCTCCATCGAAGAKTCCGCAATGGAGGTGGCAGCCTGTTCGGAACCGACCCAGGCGACGGTATCGCCGTCGACCAGCATCGCGGTCGCGAAAGGGTCGGCCGCCGTGTAGACGGAGCCGTTGCGGTACAGCGTGACTTTGCGGGCTGCGGCAGCCGGCGAATCGGTCATAGGTCGGTAACTCCTCGTAACGGGTGGCCGGCGTGGCGCCGGCGGGTTCAAAAGTCTTGGCAGGCCGCGGTCGCGGGCCAGCGAGCGGGCCGGTAGGGCCCGCAGCCTACGCGATGGAGGAATAGGCGACGACGCCGCGTTTGATGAGCTTGATCGCCTCCGCGCAGAGCCGCGCAATCCGGKGGTCGAGGGTCKGGATGTCGGCKAGCTGGTCCAAAAGGTCAATGACCTGTTTGACCCAGCGGACAAAGTCGCCTGCGGCCAGGTCGGTGCCGCTGAGCACGTCCTGGAGGTGCCGGCCCTTGGCCCATTTGAAGATCGGCCAGACGAGGCCGAGTTCGGGCTCACCGGTGAGCGGCAGCTTGTTGGCCTCCTCCACGTCCTCGAGGGCGGACCACTCGCGCACCACGGTATCGACGGCGGATTCCAGCGAGATGCTCGGCATCTTGGGTCGCAGGCCGCGKTCCTCGCGTTTGGCCTGGTAGACGAGCACACTGGCCAGGGCGGCGATTTCGGCGGCGTCGAGGTCGTTGAACGCACCCATCCGCAGGGACTGCGAGATCAGCAGGTCCTTTTCGCCGTAGATCCGCCGCAGCCGCTGACCGTCCGGGCTGATGTTCAGCACGMCGGTGTCCGAGGTCTCCAGGTAGCCGTAGCTCGTCAGGACGCCGCACACGCGGTCGAATGTCTTGGCGATGGTGTTGGTCCGGCCCTGGATCTGACGAATCAGCCCGTCCGTCTCCTGGCGGAGCTTCCACCAGCGCTCGGACCAGCGTGCATGGTCCTCGCGTTCGCTGCAGCCGTGGCACGGGTGGGCGCGGAGCTCCCTGCGCAACTCGGCGATCCGTTTCTCCTGGTTKGGCGCGGCCGCAGACCGGCCGAAGTCCTCGTCGCGGCGCGGGGGCGCCGGCGGACGGTGCTCGCGAATGGCGTTGCGCACCGAGGACGCCAGGTCGCGGCGCGACTTGGGGACCTTGGCGTTKAAGGACTTGGGAATCCTGATCCGCGTGATGGGCGACAACGGACCCTCGACGTCCTGCAGTCCGATCCGGCGGAGCTGGTTGTCCAGCGTCATGACGGCGGGGCGGGGCTCCCTGGATTCGTGGTCGGAGCTGAGCACCACCGCGAGACCCGGCGACTTTCCGGAGGGAACATCCACCACGTCGCCCGGAAGCAAGCGGCTCAGGGAGTCCTCCGTGAGCGACTTCACCGCCCGGTGGCTGCTCCTGGACGCCATCTTCTCGGCATCGGCCAGCGCGCGCCGCAACCGGGCGTACCCGGTGAAGTCGCCCAGGTGGCAGGTCATGGACTTGCTGAAACCCGCGAGGGACTCCTCCCGGCTACGGACCTGCCGGGCAAGTCCCACCACCGACCGGTCCGCCTGGAACTGCGCAAAGKACGATTCGAGGATTTCCCGGGCGCGGGGGCGGCCAAACTGTGCCAGGAGGTTGATGGACATGTTGTAGGTGGGCCGGAAGCTTGAGTTGAGCGGGTACGTCCGGCGTGAGGCGAGACCGGCGACGGCGGCCGGATCGGTGCCGGGCTGCCACAGCACCACCGCGTGGCCCTCGACGTCGATGCCCCGGCGGCCGGCACGGCCCGTCAGCTGGGTGTACTCCCCCGCCGTGATGTTGACGTGCGCCTCGCCGTTGAACTTGTCCAGCTTCTCCAGCACGACGCAGCGGGCCGGCATATTGACGCCCAGGGCGAGCGTTTCGGTGGCGAAGACGGCTTTGACCAGGCCGTCGACGAACAGCTTCTCCACGACCTCCTTGAAGGTCGGCAGCATGCCGGCATGGTGCGCGGCGAGTCCGCGMACCAGGCCGTCCCGCCAGCTCCAGAAGCCGAKCACGTCGAGATCATCCGAGGGGATGTCCTGGGCGGCTTCGTCAACGCGCTGGGCGATGATCTGCTGCTCGCGCTCATTCGTCAGCCAGAGCCCGGCGGAGACGCACTGCGCCACGGCTGCGTCRCAGCCGGCGCGAGAGAAGATGAACGTGATGGCCGGCAGGAGGTCCTGCCGGTCCAGGCTGGCGATGACCTGGGGCCGGCTGGCCTTCCGCACCGGGCTGCGCTGGCCGCCCTGGGGTTCGTCCCGCTGGCCGCGCTGCTGGCGGCGCTGGTTCCGTCCGCCATGGCCGAAGCGGCCACGGAAATTCATCTGGCTCTCGGCCCGTGCCATGGAAAGCAGCTCCGGGTTGACCTCGAAACCGGCCCGCGCGGACACCTCTGCCGTGACGGCGGTMGCTGTCACAGCAGCGGTAGCCGCCTCACTGCCAGCGCCCTCACGCGCCGGCGCGATCTCGTCGAAGCTGGTATCGCCGGCGAAAAGGTCCACGATCTTCCGGCCCACMATGACGTGMTGCCACAAGGGCACGGGGCGGTGCTCGGAGACGATCACGTCGGTCTGTCCGCGCACGGTATCGAGCCACGCGCCGAACTCCTCGGCGTTGGAGACCGTGGCACTMAGGGAGGCCACCTGGACCTCGCTTGGCAGGTGGATGATGACTTCCTCCCACACGGCGCCGCGGAAGCGGTCGGCCAGGTAGTGGACTTCGTCCATGACTACGAAACCAAGGTCGTCCAACGTGTCCGAATCCGCGTAGAGCATGTTGCGGAGCACTTCGGTGGTCATGACCACCACGGGTGCGTCGCCGTTGATGCTCGTATCGCCGGTGAGGAGGCCCACCTGGGCGGCACCGTACTTGGYGGCCAGTTCGGAGTACTTCTGGTTGCTCAGGGCTTTGATGGGCGTGGTGTAGAAAGCCTTGAGCCCGCGCTGGAGGGCCAGGTAGATGGCGAACTCGCCCACGATGGTCTTCCCGGCCCCGGTGGGGGCGGCCACCAGCACGCCGCGGCCGGCCTGCAGGGACAGGCATGCCTCGCGCTGGAACTCATCGAGTTCGAATTCCAGGGAGCGGATGAAACCGCCCAGGTAGGTCTTGGCTTCGGCAGCCCGCTCGACGCTGGCGCGGTAACGTTCGGACGGTGACTCCGGCGCGGGGTGTGACGACATGCTTMCAGCCTAATGCGCGAAGGCCTAGAGATTCTCCAGCTCGGAGCTTGKGGTGGCCTGATCTGCGGTGGCTTCGGTCTCGGCGGCGCGTTTGACGGCGCGTCGTTCKCGCCGGCGGTCGTTGAGCATGCACAGCCCGATCGCGGCGAAGAACAGGGCCAGCATGGGGACGGCGAGGTAGAACATGCTGGTGGCGTCGGCGCCGGGCGCGGCCATGGCGGCGAATAGGCACACCAGGAATACGGTGATCCGCCAGCTTTTGAGAAGTTGCTGGCCCTTGACGAGTCCGGCCAGGTTCAGTCCCACCAGGACCACCGGCAGGAGGAAGGCGATGCCGAAGGCCAGCAGCAGCCGCAGGACAAAGGTCAGGTAGACCTGGGCGCTGATGAAGTTGGAGCCGCCCGCCGGCGTGAATTCGGTCAGCACGCGCACCGCGTTGGGCAGCACGAGCCAGGCCAGCAGGACGCCGCCGACGAACAACGGCACGGCCGCTGCCACGAAGGACAGGGCGATGCGGCGTTCCTTCTTGTGCAGTCCGGGCACGATGAAGGCCCAGAGCTGGTAGAGCCAGACGSGGCTGGCGATGATCAGGCCMAGGAACACGGATACCTGGATCATGAGGTCGAACGAGCTCGCGACCCCGTCAAAGTTCAGCGTCGCCTGACGGCCTTGATGTTCGTTCAGGTCACGGATCGGCTTGATCAGCGCCTCAAGCATCGGCTGGTAGACGAGGAATCCCGCCACCGTCCCGAGGACGACGGCGATTGCCGCCTTGAAGAGCCGGTTGCGCAGCTCTTTCAGGTGGTCAAGGAGCGCCATCCTCCCCTCGGGGTTCGATCGACGGCTCATGGTTACTGCCATGCGGTCTTAGGCGCGGGTCGACGGCGGAACGTCGGTTCCGTCGCCCGTGCGGCTTTCCGGGGCGGCGGCCTGCGGGTGGTTAACAACCCGGCCCTCGACCGGCTCGGAGCCTTCCTTGGCGTCGGAGGTGCCGTCCTTCTTCATTTCCCGGACTTCCGACTTGAAAATGCGCATCGACTGGCCCAGGCTGCGGGCCATGCCCGGCAGCTTCGGTGCAGCGAACAGCACCAATGCCAGAACGATGATGATGATGAGATGCCAGCCTTCAAGCCTCATGTCAGGAGGTCCTTTCGTTTGAATACATCCTACGTCTAACCCAATTCGATGTCGCGCAGCGCCTGGGGCTGCCCGCGGTCCTTCTTGCGCTGGATGCGGCGCAGCCGGCGGGCGTCCTGCCGGGCGAGCTTGGATGCGTCGTAATCATGACGCATCCGGGCAGGCGAGGCAAAAACAGCGCCACCGGGTACCGGTTGAGGGGCCGTTCCGCCCGGGCGGCCGGTCCCGCCGTCGGCAGGCACCGGCAGGGAGCCCGCAGCTGCGTCAGCGGGTGACGGAAGGCGGGAAAACCGGTCCATGGCTTCACCGAGTTCCCGGAGCGCGGTGGTGGCTTGCCGGTACAAACGCACGCCGAGCACGCCGTAGAACAACAGCGACAGCGCGACGAGCGCTATCCAGATCACGATCCAGGACCACCAAGGCATGCTGATTAGTCTATCGGGCGGTCCGGCAAGTCCTCGTATTGCGTCAGGGCGGCGGCGAGCCACTGCCGGGACGCCTCGGCGAGGGCGGCCGGCTGCAGGATCCGCACCGTGCCTCCGTGCTGTGCGACGAACATCGGCAGCCAGTCCGTGCTGCCKAACCGGATCTCGGCCAGCAGGCCGCCACCAGGCAGGGCGGCGGTCCGATCGGCATAGTAGTCGTCGGCGAGGCCGGTGCCGCGGGGGGTAAGTTGCACCACCACCAACGTGTCGTCGTCGTTCGGTGTGAACAGCTTCACCGGGAAGCTGTCCGCCGGTGTCGCCGTTCCGGCTGCCGGGCGTCCGTTGGGCGTGAGGTCCTCGATCCTGTCCAGGCGGAAGTTGCGCAGGCCCCCGGCCAGGTGGCAGTACGCCTCGAGGTACCACGTGTTGTCGAGCGAATACAGCCGCAGGGGGTCCACGTCGCGTTCGGAGACGGTGTCGCGCTGTGGGGAGAAGTACTTCAGATGAAGCTGTGCGCCGGACCGGATCGCGGCGCGGGCGGTCTCCAGGGTGGCGGAGTTTCCGGGGGCCACCTCGGGGCCGGAGAGCGAGGCCGCTTTGAGCCCCTCCTCCCCCGCCGMGGCCATGAGCTTGAGCGTCACCGATTCAAGCGCGCCGCCTGCGGMGAGTTCAGGCAGGCCGTTGAGCGTCTCCAGGCCCGTCAGTAGCGCGCRGGCCTCGTCAACGGTGAAACGGACCGGGCGGGTCAGGTCCAGGTCCTGGGTGATGAAGACGTGGTCGTCGTCCCACTGAATGTCCAGCAGATCGTCGGGGTAGCCTTCCGGCAGGCCCGAGCAGATCAGGATGCGCAAATCGTCCTCGAGGGCCTTGCGGGTGATTCCGAAGCGGGCGGCCACCTCGCTGATGTGCAGCCCCTGGTTGTGGACCAGGAAGGGAACCAGTTGCAGCATCCGCTTGAGCTGGTCCTCGGACGTGCGTTTGCGGGGGCGGGCGGCACGGCCGGCCTCGGGGAAGGCCACCTCCGGGACCGGCGCGGCGGCGAACGCTACGGCCGCGGTGAGGCGGCGGCGGACGGCGGMGGCGAGTTCGGGCGGCGACACCACGACGGCCCGGGGACCGTAGGAGGCCAGCTCCTCGCCCWGCGTTTCGGCATCGCGGAAGGGCACGGTAAGGCGGTCCCGTCCCGCCGCGGGCTGCTCCCCGGGTTCCGCGGCGGCACCGGCGTCCGGGCCGGCGTCGGGCCCCGAAAGGGCGCGTTTGCGCAATCCGAGTAGCCGACCCTGGTCGACGTCGACGACGGCGGTCTGCACCGGCAGTTCGGCCAGGGCCGCCAGTTCGGCGCGGACGTTGAACCCGGCCGGCGGGGTGAAGCTCTCCTTGTCCAGCACTGTCACGGCGGAGGTCAGCCGGGACAGCCGGAAGTACMGCTTGTCCCCACGGTCCCGGTCGTGGCCAACGAGGTACCACTGGCCGAAGCGGCTGCCGAGGCCCCAGGGCTCGACGAGGCGTTCCTGCTCCTTGCCGGTGCTGCCGGCGAGGTAGCTGAAGCTGACCGGGTGCTGGGCGTGCATGGCGGCCACCAGGTCCTCGAACGCCTGACCGGCAGGTCGGATGCGCGGCTGGACCCCGACGGGGAGTTCGGCGTCGACGAGGCCGCCGGCGGCCTGCAGCTTGCGGACCGCGTCGACGGCGGCGGAGCCGAGCGCGGCGTGCTCCCAGAGTTGCGCCGCGAGGATCAGCACCGTGCACTCTTCGGGGGTGAGGCTGACGTCCGGGAGCCGGTTCGATTCCTTGCCGATCCGGTACCGGGTGGTGGCGGGGTCGTCGGAGCCCCAGCCCTGGTCCGTCACGGTCTCAACATCGAAGCCAAACTGGCGCAGCTCTCCTTTGTCGCGTTCGAACATGCGGCCGAACGCGACATCACTGCTCGTCGTGTCGCGGTAGACCTTTGCGCGCAGCTCGCTGCGGCGCAGGCCGTACTTGGTGTTGAGCAGGGCAATGAGCAGGTTCAGGAGACGTTCTGTACGTGAGGCGGACACCCCGCAAGGGTACTAAAGCCGATCCCCGAAAAAGACGAAAGCGCGGCAACAGCCGGAAGAACTTTTCCGATTGTTACCGCGCTTGCGCCCCAAGGGGGTGATTCAGGTGCTGGTTCAGTCTGCTGATGCAGCCGGCCCTGCTGTTGGTGCTCGGCGTCCCTTAGCGGACGGCGACGAGGTCGACGACGAAGATCAAGGCCTCGTTGGGGCCGATCGCCCCGCCGGCGCCACGGGAACCGTAGGCAAGCTCGGAGGGAATCTCGAGGCGGCGGCGGCCGCCGACCTTCATCCCGAGGAGGCCCTGGTCCCAGCCCTGGATGACCTGGCCGACGCCGACCCGGAAGTCCAGCGGCGCGCCGCGGCCCCAGGACGCGTCGAATTCTTCACCGGTGGACCAGGCGACGCCCACGTAGTGGGTGGAAACGGTGTCGCCGGCTTTGGCCTCGGCGCCGTCGCCTTCGATCAGGTCCGTGATGACCAGTTCGGTGGGGACGTCTCCTTGGGGGAAGTCGATTTCCGGCTTTTCGCGGTCGAGTTTGCGCTGTCCAAATGACATGGTTGCTCCTTTGGGGGGTGACGTGTGGTGGATGCGGTGGATTACTTGACGCCGAGGATGTCGACGACGAAGACKAGGTCGCCCTTGGCGTCGCCTTGGCCCTGATCACCGTAGGCGAGGTCCTTCGGGACCACCAAAAGGACGCGCGAGCCGACCGTCTTGCCGGTCAGGCCCTGGGTCCAGCCCTTGATGACGCCGGTGAGCGGGAAGGTGGCCTTCTGGCCCCGGTCAAAGCTGGAATCGAACACCTTGCCGGTCGCCAGGGCGACGCCCACGTAGTTGACCGTGATGGTGTCGGAGTCCTTGACGGCCTGGCCCTTGCCGGTGATGAGGTCCTGGGAGACCAGCGCGGTCGGTGCCGGGACGCCTGCAACGGAGATCTCCGGAACGCCCTTGTCGTTTTCCTTGACGGTCGGCAGTCCGGCCGGCGGGGTGACGACGTCGCCCTGCGGCTTGTCCAGGACCGGCGGAGCGTCCTTGGCGGAGAGCACCTTGACGATCAGGAGCTGCGTGGGCTTGGCCTCGGTGCCTTCGGCTGCGGCCTGGCCGGGGACGGCCAGGGCAATGTGGGAGCCCACCTTGGCGCCCACGAAAGCGTTGTAGATCACGGGGCTGCTGGTCTTGAGCTCGTCGTTCAGTTCCAGCGGCTCGGGATCGTTCGGGAACGTGTCTTCGAGGGTGGAGCCGTCCGTGCCGTTGAAGGCCACGATCGAGATGTCGGCGATCTGGTTAGCCTTCACCCGGTCGCCGCTGCCCTCGGTGACCACCTTGACAGTGGGTTCCTTGACGTCGAGCGGCTTGGTGAATTCAACACCGGGGGCCTTCTTGTCGCCGTTCTCCGTGAGTTTGACCGAGTCCAGCTTGGCGGTCTCACCCGCGGACTGGCTGGTGGGTTCCGGCGCCGGGGGCGCTTCGCCGCCGCCACAGGCGGTCAGCAGCAGCAGTCCGGGCAGAAGAATTGCAAGTAGTCGGCGCACTTGGAAACTTTCGTCGAGGCAGGGTGGACTCAGTGCCGTTCGGTTTCCCGGGGCAAAGAAAGCGGCGGCCGCAAGGCGGCCCTACCTCAGAATAACGTGGAAAGCTGGGTATCAGCCCATCGAGTCCAGCAGGGCATCGACCCGCTCGTCCACGCTCCGGAACGGATCCTTGCACAGGATGGTCTGGTGGGCGCGGTCGTTGAGCTTCAGATGAACCCAGTCCACGGTGTAGTCACGTCCYAGTTCCTGGGCGCGCCGGACGAAGTCGCCGCGGAGTTTGGCGCGGGTGGTMTGCGGCGGGGCGTCCACCGCGTCCTTGACTGTGGTGTCGTCCACTACCCGGCGGGTGGCTCCGCGGGCCTGGAGCAGGTAGAAGAGGCCGCGGCTGCGGGAGATGTCGTGGTAAGTCAGGTCAAGCTGCGCGATCCGGGGGGCGTCGAGCCCCAGGCCGTGCCGTTCGCGGTAGTTGTCCATGAGCTTCTTCTTGATGGCCCAGTCCACTTCGGTGTCGATCGTGCTGGTGTCACCGCTTTCGATCGCATCCAAGGTGCGCTCCCACAGGTCAAGGATGAGCGGCACGTGGGCGTTGTGGGCACCGTTTTCGGCCACAAACGCGGTCACCTTGCTCAGGTACTCGCGCTGGATCTCCAGAGCCGTGAGCTGCCGGCCGTTGGCTAGCCTCACCAGGGCCCGGCCGCTGAGGTCGTGTGAGATTTCCCGGATGCTGCGGATCGGGTTCTMCATCCGCATGTCGMGCATGATCACCCCGGCCTCGATCATCCGCAGGATCAGGTCCACCGTGCCGATCTTGAGCAGGGCCGTGGTTTCGGACATGTTGGAATCGCCCACGATCACGTGCAGGCGCSGGTAGAACTCGGCATCCGCGTGCGKCTCGTCCCGGGTGTTGATGATGGGCCGGGAACGGGTGGTGGCCGAGGACACGCCCTCCCAGATATGGTCGGCCCGCTGGGAGAACGCGAAGGTGGCCCCGTGCGGGGTCTTCAGAATTTTGCCGGCCCCGGCGATCAGCTGGCGCGTCACCAGGAACGGGATCAGGATCTCGGCGAGCCGGGAAAATTCCCCGCGGCGCGGGATGAGGTAGTTTTCGTGGCTGCCGTAGGAGTTTCCGGCCGAGTMGGTGTTGTTCTTGAACAGGTAGACGGTGCCGTTGAAGCCCTCGGCCGCCAGCCGTTCCTGGGCCTCGTCCACGAGGTCGCACAGGATMAGTTCCCYGGCGCGGTCGTGCGCGATCAGCTGGGCGAGGTCGTCGCACTCGGCCGTGGCGTACTCGGGGTGGGATCCGACATCCAGGTAGAGACGCGAACCGTTGGTCAGGAAGACGTTGGAGGACCGCCCCCAGCTGACCACCTTGCGGAAGAGGTAGCGGGCGACTTCCTCCGGCGCGAGCGGCCGGGATTCCGGGCTTGAATAGGAAATTCCGAATTCGGTTTCGATGCCGAATATGCGCTTGTCCATCTCACTTCTCCTCAGCCAGCAGTGCCACGATGTCCGCGTCCTCGAGCCGCCGGAACGCCCGGCGGGTGCCGCGGCCGGTTTCCGAACCGCGGTCCAGTACGGCAACTTCCAGCGCGGACGCCGGCAGGGTGGTTGTTTCCTTGTCCGCCACGAGCCCGGCGAGGGCCAGCCGGATGGCCCCGGCGAAGTCGAGTTCGCCCTGCCAGCCCGCCGCGACCGCCTCGGACACCTTGTCCGCCTGCCCGCCCATCACGATGAAGCCGTGTTCATCGGCGATGGACCCGTCAAACGTCAGCCGGTACAGGTGGTCCGCCTCCTGGGTCCGGGCGACTTCGGCGACGGCCAGTTCCACCTCGAAGGGCTTCTGCTCGGCCGTGAACACCGCTCCGAGGCTCTGGGCGTAGACGCTGGCCAGGCCGCGGGCCGTGACATCCTCACGGTCGTAGGAGTAGCCGCGGACGTCGGCGTACCGCACCCCGGCCTGTCGCAGGCTCTCAAACTCGTTGTATTTTCCGACGGCGGCGAACGCGATTTTGTCGTAGATCTCGCCGATCTTGTGCAGTGACGGGGACGGGTTCTCCGCCACGAGGGCAATCCCGTCTTTGCAGCTGATGACCACCACCGAGCGTCCGCGGGCGATGCCCTTCCGTGCGAAGTCCGCACGGTCCTTCATCAGCTGTTCGGGGGATACATAAAACTGTTGCGTCATGCTAGGCCTCCCGCTGGGCGACGGCCCGGGATTCGATGATGCGGCCGGCCACTGCGGCGAGGTCGCGGTCCGGGACCCGGACGGCGCCTGTCCGGTTCACCACGTAGACCACCGGCCACAGTTGCCGGACCGGGTCGGGGCCGCCCGTGGCGGAGTCGTCGTCGGCGGCGTCGTACAGTGCCTCGACGGCGACCGCCACGGCATCCTGCTCCGAGAGCCCGGGGCGCCAGAGTTTCTTCAGCGCGCCGCGGGCGAACATCGAGCCGGATCCCACGGCATGGTGTTCCTGTTCCTMGTAGCGGCCGCCCGTGACGTCGTAGGAAAAAAGCCTGCCGAAGCCGGCGGGCCGGTCGAACMCCGCGAACAGGGGGACGACGGCGAGGCCCTGCATCGCCATGGGCAGGTTGCCCCGGACCATGGCGCCGAGCCGGTTCGCCTTGCCGTCCAGGCTCAGGAGCGTGCCTTCGATCTTCTCGTAGTGCTCCAGCTCGACCTGGAACAGCCGGGTGATGTCGAGGGCGATTCCGGCGGTTCCGGCGATGCCCAGTACGGAGTACTGGTCGGCGGGGAAGACTTTCTCAATGTGCCGGCTCGCGATGACGTTGCCCATCGTGGCGCGTCGGTCCCCGGCCATCAGCACTCCCCCGGCGTAGCTCATCGCCACAATCGTGGTTCCGTGCGGGGCCTGGAGGGGTGCTGCGGTCTGGCCGGCGGCGGGCAGCTGGTTGAAAGGCATGTGGCCGAAGGGCATTAAGTCGGGCCGCTCGCGCTGCAGATGCTCGGTGAATGAGGACGTCGCGTTGGCTGCTACGCGGTTGGCTGTTGTTTCCTGCACTGACGCTCCCTCAACGTGGTGGATCAACGACWCTTCCGGCTCTTAGCCCCTCCTGCCGCCCTCATCCGGCGGCCGTCGGCGCTCTTACTGGCCGCCCTTTTGGACGAATGCGCGGACGAATTCCTCGGCGTTGGATTCCAGCACGCCGTCGATCTCGTCGAGGAGATCGTCAACGCCCTGGGTGGCTGCCGACGCCTGGGCGTCCGCGGGGGCCGGCGGCGCGGCGGGGACGTCCTCGTCAACCTCGGTGTCCCGCGACTGCGGCTGCTGCTGCTCCTGGCCTGCCATTGTTCTCTCCTTCATGTCCGTCCCYTTTTCTCGTAAGGGACATCCTGTAGCAATAGTGCCACGCGCGGGGCGCCCGCGGGGGCCTTTTGTTCCTAGGAACCGGGGCTGAGCCCCAGCAGTTCGGCCAGGAACGTCCCGGCCTCCCGGTGCCGGGCGAAGAGGCCGCCGGTGAGGGCCTCGGTTCCGCGCAGCGGCTCCCGGGTGGGGACCCGCTGGAGCCTGCCGCGGCCGGGGAKATCGAAGATCACCGAGTCCCAGCTCGCGCCCGCGAGGTCGGCGCCGAAGCGGCTGACGCAGCGTCCGCGGAAGTACGCGCGCGTGTCCGACGGCGGTTCGGTCACCGCGCGGCTGATCGCGGCGTCGTCGACGATCCGTTGCATCCGGTCGCGGGCCAGCAGGCGGTAGTAGAGCCCTTTTTMGGGGCGGATGTCGGCCCATTGCAGGTCCACGAGGCCCAGCCGGGCATTGTCCCAGTCGAGCCCGTCGCGCTGGCGGTAGCCCTCCAGCAGGGACAGTTTGGCAAGCCATTCCACGGAGGAGGCGGCTGCCGCCCGGTCACCCCCAAGTTCACTCAAGGTGCCGGACCAGCGTTCCAGGACCTCGTGGGTGTGCCCGTCGCCGTCCACGGCGTCCGCAACGCCGGTGTCCTGAGCGCGTTTGGAGGCGGCCTCGAAATAGATCCATTGCAGGTCCAGGGCGGTGATCCGCCGGCCGTCGCTCAGGCGCAGCATCGCGGTCAGCGAGGTGTCGTGGCTGACCGTCTGCAGGGCCGCGACGGGCTCGTGAACCTCAATCCGCGGCGCCAGGCCGGCCTCGATCAGGCTCAGGACCATCGCGGTGGTGCCGAACTTGAGGAAGTTGGAGGCCTGGCTGAGGTTGGCGTCACCGATGATGACGTGGAGCCGGCGGTACTTGTCCGCGGTGGCGTGGGGTTCGTCCCGGGTGTTGATGATGGGCCGGCGGATGGTGGTTTCCAGGCCCACTTCGGTTTCGAAG
>NZ_JBFTHK010000094.1:0-16528 GCF_056394205.1 Arthrobacter sp. 10T413_2
AGGCTCGTGGTCCTGTTCCTGGTTTGAATGCTTAGACACACTCATCCCAGCAGGGCCACGGGCCCTTCTGTCATCTACGACACGAGATCAATTCCCCACAAACCACGAAGAGCCGGTTAAGCACCGGCTCCAGCGGAACGTTCTCCGAGGTGGGATCGTTAGAATTCGACGGGCTGGATTCCAAAAGACCAGCCAACCGCTTTCGTTCTAAGGACACGTCAATGCCCGAGCGCACTATCGTCATCACCGGAGCCAGCGACGGCATCGGTGCCTCCGCCGCACGGACTCTCGCCCGGCAGGGGGACCGCGTGGTCGTCGTCGGGCGTTCCGCGGAGAAGACCGAGGCGATCGCAAAGGAAATCGGCGCCGACTTCTTTGTCAGCGACTTCGCCGAGCTCGCGCAAGTACGCACGCTCGCCGCGCAGCTGAAGGAGAAGTACCCGCGGATCGACGTCCTGGCCAACAACGCCGGCGGCATCATGGGACCGCGAGAGCTCACGGTGGACGGCCACGAGAAAACCTTCCAGGTGAACCACCTGGCCCCGTTCCTGCTCACCACCCGGCTGATCGACGTCCTCACCGCCAGCCAGGCCACCGTCATCAACACCTCGAGCGTGGCGAATTCAATCTTCGGCAAGCTGGACATCGACGACCTCGACGCGGCCCGGAGCTACTCCACCAACCGCGCCTACGGCAACGCCAAGCTCGCCAACATCCTCTTCACCACCGAGCTCCACAACCGCTACAACGCCGAGGGAATCTCGACGGCKGCCTTCCACCCCGGCGGCGTGGCCACGAACTTCGCGGCCGACTCCACGAGCCCCATGCGCTTCGCCTACAAGTCGTTCCTCAAACGCTTCATGCTGACCCCGGACCAGGGCGCGGACACCCTTGTGTGGCTCGCCAACGCCACCCCGGGCCACGACTGGATCTCGGGCACCTACTACGCCAAGCGGACCCTCTCCAAAGCCAACAAGCAGGCCTACGACGCCGGCCTGGCCAAGGCGCTGTGGCAGCGCAGCGAAGCGATGGTGGCCCGGGACAGCGACAAGTTGGACCCCCGGCAGTAAATCACCAGGGCGGAGCCTCACCGGAAACGGCGAAACCGTGGGGTAGCATTTTCCTGCCCCTCGCCGAMACGCGACCGAGGGCTTCTGTTTGGGGGAGTGCTCTCTACCGTGCGCCTGAAGAAATTGCTTGTCTCGTCCCTGGCGGTAACCGCCGTCGTTCTGAGCGCCACGGCCGTGCCGGCATCCGCCGCGCCCGCGCCGAAGTCGTACAAGAACTGCACGGAGCTGAACAAGGTCTACCCGCACGGCGTCGGCCGCGCCGGCGCCCGGGACAAGACCAGCGGAAAGCCGGTCACTAACTTCCGCGTCAACAACACCGTCTACAGCTACAACGACGGCGGTGCGCGCCACTGGGGCGAGTACGACCTCGACCGTGACAACGACGGCATCGCCTGCGAAAAGCGCTAGGGCCGGGAGGCAGCCGGGACTCTGACTTCTGGGGACTCCCGGCGTCGGCCCGKACCATCCAACGAAGTGCCACGAACGGCCGCTAAGCCATGATGCTTAGCGGCCGTTTGCGTCCAATGGCGGAGTGCGGCGGCGCCAACACACTCCGACCCGGCGGCGCGCGGCAACAAGGAGCGCACGCGGGGTCACCGCCCGGCGTCGACCTTGTCMAGGGCGGTGAGGGCGCTCTCCATGGTMCCGGCGAGGTCGCTGGCCGGGGCCGGCTTCGCGAAGAGGTAGCCCTGCAGGGAGTCGCAGCCGCGGTCCATGAGGTACTTGGCCTGCGACGGCGTCTCGATGCCTTCTGCCGTGACCTTCAGGCCCAGGGCGTGCGCGGCGTTGACCATGGTGCCGAAGAACGGGAGCTGTTCCTGGCCCGTCTTGATCATGGCCACGAAGGAACGGTCGATCTTKACCATGTCCAKAGGCAGTTCCCGGAGCCGGCCGAGCGTGGAGTATCCGGTGCCGAAGTCGTCCATGGCAATCCGGACGCCGGCCTCCCGCAGGTGACGCAGTTGGCCCAGCACGTCCGAGGACGCATCGAAGAACACGCTTTCGGTCAGTTCAAGCGTCAGCTGGTGCGGGTCGACGCCGGTGGATGCGGCAATGGCGAGCACGTCCGTGGCGAAGTCCCGGTGCTGGAACTGCAGGCCCGAGACGTTCACGGCGACGCTGTACGCGGCGTCGCCGGCCAGCCAGGGCCGGATCTCGGCGCAGGCGCGGCGCAGGACCTCATCGCCGATCTCGCGGATGAGGCCGCTTTGCTCCGCGACGGGCAGGAACTGGTTGGGCGGCACCAAGCGGCCGTGCCGTTCCCACCGCGCGAACGCCTCGAACTGCACCACCGAGCCGATGCCGGGKGACACCACGGGCTGGTAGTGCACGGAGATCTGGCCGAGCTCGACGGCGCGGCGGAGCCCGGTCTCGCCGTCGGCCTTGTGGGCCGCGGTGTTCAGCATCTCCGGCCGGAACCGCAGCCAGTTGTCCTTCCCGGCAGCCTTGACCGCGGTCATGGCGGCGTCGGCCTGCCGCAGCAGTTCGGCCCCGTCCAGGGTGTGCGCGGACTTGGACGCCAGGCCCATGCTCACGCCGGGCCGGACCATGGTGCCGCCGACGCGCAACGGCTGGTGAAGGGCCTCGGTGATCCGCTTGGCCACAGCGTCGGCGTTGAGGCATTCGGTCAGGAGCACCGCGAATTCATCGCCGTCCAGCCGGGCCACGGTGTCATGGGGACGGACGCAGTTGCGCAGCCTGCTCGCGACCTCCACCAGCAACTCATCGGCCGCCGAGCGTCCCAGCATGTCGTTGAGGTGCTTGAAGTCGTCGATGTCCAGCAGCAGGACGTCCACGGGATCCGGCCGGCGCAGCGCCGCGGCGAGCCGCTCGTTGAAGAACKGTCCGTTTGGCAGCGCGGTGAGCGGATCGCGGAGGGAACCGGCCTTGAGTTCGTCGTCGTGCCCGACGAACGCTGCGGGAGCCGCCCCTGCCGCCCGTGCGGCGCCCGGAGCGCCCGCAGTACCCGCAGTACTAGGGGTACGACGGCGGAAGTCGCCCCTGAGCGAACTGCCGGCGCTGCCGTGGGGCGCTCCGCCGAGGGAAGCACTGCTGTGGGCGGCACTGCTGGGGGTGGCTCCGGCCACCCGGCCGGTGCCTGATTTCCGGTGGCTGGCGTCGCGGACCGCAAGGGCGACGGAGGTTCCGGTGTCGGCCGCTGTTGCCGGCGCGGGGACCAGCGAGCACGTGATTTCGACCTGAAGTTCGGTGCCGTCGGCCCGGCGGCCGGAACCGGCGAACGGAGCGTGGGGACTTGGGGCCGCGGCCAGCCCKGCCAGGACGCCGTGGAATTCCTCCCGCGAGGACTCGGCCAAGAGCAGGCTGTGGTCCGCACCGAGAAGTTGCGCGCGGGAATAGCCGAAAAGCCGCTMCGCTGCCGTGTTGAGGAAGGAAATGGATCCGTCCGGGCCGACCAGCAGCAGGGCGTCCGGGCTGTACTCCAACAGTTGCTGTGCGAAACCGGCTTCCACGATGTTTGACTGCCCCCCAGGCGACGGATGATGATAGCGGGCGCCCGGCGGAGAACCGGGCGCGCTGCGCTCACTGAATCATATGCGGTGCGTGCTCCCCGAGAGCGGTGGGCCTCATGCCGCGAGCGAATGTGTCGAAAGTGCTGAATAGGCCGGAATTGGGGCGCGCCAACAGCCCGGCGGACCGGGGCGCACCGGCTACCCGGGCAGCGGAACGCCCTCCAGTTCCGCGATGGCTGCCTCCGAGTTGCGGACCGCCCGCTTCCTGGCCGCAGCGGGCTCGGGGCGGGAGAAGAGGAAGCCCTGCAGGGCATCGCAGCCGTGGTCCATGAGGTAGCGGGCCTGGGCCGGCGTCTCGATGCCTTCGGCCGTGACCTTCAGCCCCAGGCTGTGGGCCATATGGATCATCGAGGTGAGGATGGGCAGCTTTTCGGTGCCCGTATGCAGCATGGACACAAAGGACTTGTCGACCTTGACCACGTCCACGGGCAGGTCCTGCAGCCGGCCCAGCGAGGAATAGCCGGTCCCGAAGTCGTCCAGGGCCACCCGGATGCCGGCCTCACGCAGGGTCTCGAGCTGGCCGATCACGTGGGAGTGGGCATCGAAGAACACACTCTCGGTCACTTCCAGCACCAGCTGGTGCGGTTCCACGCCGCTCCAGGCCGCAATGTCCAGGACGCGCTCGGCGAAGTCCCTGTGCTGCAGCTGCACGCCCGAGACGTTGACGGCCACGCTCCGGAACGGATCCTCGGCCAGCCACGGCGCGAGCTCGGTGCAGCTGCGCCGCAGGACCTCGGCCCCGATCTCCCGGATCAGGCCGCTGCGTTCGGCTGTCTCGATGAAATCGTCCGGCGGGATCAGTTCGCCGTCCCATTCCCAGCGGGCCAGGGCCTCGAACTGCACGACGTCGAGCCGGTCGCTGGAGATGACGGGCTGGTAGTGGACCATGATCTGCCCCAGCTCCACCGCCCGCCGCAGCCCGGCCGTCAGCTGGGTGCGTTCCAGCAGCGCGGCGAGCATCTCCGGCCGKAAGTGCACATAGCAGTTCTTGCCGGCCTCCTTGGCCGCGTACATGGCCAGGTCCGCCTGCCGCAGCAGCTCCGAGGACGTCTCGGTCCCGGCGTCGCGCGAGGCCACGCCCAGGCTCAGGCCGGGCCGCATGAGCGTGCCTTCGATGGAGACGGGGGCATTCAGAGTGCTGACCACCCGCTGGGCCACGCCGTCGGCGTCCCGGCAGCCGACCAGCAGCACGACGAACTCGTCGCCGCCCAGCCKGGCGACGGTGCCGTGCGGGCCCACACAGTTCTGGAGCCGGCGGGAGATCTCCACGAGCATCTCGTCGCCGGCATGGTGGCCCAGGACGTCGTTGACTTCCTTGAAGTMGTCCAGGTCCAGGAGCAGGACGTGCACAGGATCCGGCGTGRGCAGCGCCGCCGCGGCCCGTTCATTGAAGAGCATCCGGTTGGCCAGCCCCGTGAGGGGGTCCTGGAAGGCTAGCTCCTTGAGCTTTCCGGCCTGCTCGGCCAGTTCCTMCATGGCGCGGCGGGCCTGGTCCTGGGCGCGCCGGCGCGAGGTGATGTCGCGGAAGTTCCAGATCCGTCCCACGATCCTGTCCGCCACCTTCTGCGGGCGCGAGTGCAGTTCCACGGTGCGGCCGTCGGCGAACTCCAGGACGTCGTGGCTCTGCATCACCGTGTCCGCGTAGAGCGCTGACACCTTTTGCAGGAAGTAGTCGGGATCGGCCAGTTGGTMGGCGATGAACCGGACCAGCGCGGTGGGGTCCTCGGCCGCGATCAGCTCCGGCGGCATGCCCCACATCTTCAGGTATTGGTCGTTGATCCCGGTGATCTGGCCCTCGCTGGAGACCACGACGATACCGTCCGACGTCGTCTCCAGCGTGGCGTCCAGGAGGGAGACGGCCAGCCGCCGACCGGCGTCGGGGTCGTTGCGGTGATCGGCGTCGCGGACGGCGACCGCCATGGCGGTGCCGGCGTCGACCGTCACGAGCGAGCACGTGATCTCCACGGCGAGTTCCGTCCCGTCCCGGCGGCGTCCGACGGCGGCGAACGGCCGGCTTCCGGCCCGGCTCTTCCGGCCCAGCCGGCCAAAGACCCGCAGGAAGCCGCCGCTGCCTTCCTCCGTGAGCAGGACGGCGTGGTCCACGCCCAGGAGTTCTTCACGTGGAAAGCCGAACAGGCGTTCCGCAGCCGAATTCACGAAGGCGATGGTGCCGTCCGCAGTCAACAGCAGAAACGCATCAGGACCCTGCTCGAGCAGGGCTTCACCAAACCCAGTTCCCACGACGATACCGGCCCCCAAAGCGACGGAAGTTCATAGAGCGATGATGTTCCCGGCCAAGGTGCCAGGGTCAATGCGTTTCACTGCATCATAGGGTCCTTCGGCCCAATGTCCAGTACATCTGTGCAGTACCTTGCGGTACCTTTGTCCAGTTCATCCGCCCGGCACATCGGACCGGTGATTTGCCGGTCACCGGTTGCCGGGGACCCGGTCGCCCCGCAGTGCGGCGATGGCCCGGGCCGCCTGCTCCAGTCCCTGCTGCAGCCCGGACTCCGGCTGCGGGCCCGAAAACAGGAAGCCMTGCAGGGAATCGCAGCGCAGCTTCATCAGGTACTCGGCCTGCGCGGACGTTTCCACGCCCTCGGCGGTGACGGTGAGCCCCAGGCCGTGGGCCATGCCGATCATGGCGTTGAGGATGGGCAGCTGTTCCGTGCCGGTGTGGATCATGGACACGAACGACTGATCGATCTTCAGCGTGTCCACCGGCAGGCCCTGAAGCCGCCCGAGCGAGGAGAACCCGGTGCCGAAGTCATCCAGTGCCACGCGGACGCCGGCCGTGCGCAGGTTCATGAGCTGGCGGATGACGTGGCAGTCGTCGTCGAAGAACACGCTTTCCGTGACTTCCACAACCAGTTGGCCCGCGTTCACCCCGCAGGACTCCGCCACGGCCAGCACCAGTTCGGCAAAGTCCCCATGCTGGAGCTGGACGCCGGAGACGTTCACGGCCAGCGACCGGGAGGCGTCCTCATCCAGCCAGGGCTTGAGCTCGGTGCAGCCGCGCAGCAGGACCTCGATTCCGATCTCGACGATGAGGCCGCTGCGTTCCGCCGCCGGAATGAAATCCTTGGGCGAAACCAGCACCCCGTCGCGCACCCAGCGGGCCAGCGCCTCGACCTTGACCACGGTCCCGCGGTCCGCCGAGACGATCGGCTGGTAGTGCACGGCAATCTGCCCGTTGTCCACCGCCAGCCGCAGACCGGCCTCGAGATCGCTGCGGTCCACCAGGGCCTTCATCATCTCCGGCCGGAAGCGCATGTACCGGTTCTTGCCGGCGGCCTTGGCGGCATACATCGCGATGTCGGCGCGGCGCAGGAGCTCGGAGGCGTCCACGGCGTCCTCGCTGATCGAGGCGAGCCCMAGGCTGAGGCTGGGCCGCAGCATGGTGCCGTCAATCCACACGGGCACCCGCAGCGAGTCGACGATCCGGGCGGCGACGGCCTCGGGATCCAGCGAGCCGACCAGCAGCACCACGAATTCGTCGCCGCCCAGCCGGGCCACGACGTCGTTCGGCCGGACGCACGTCCGGAGCCGCCGGCCCACTTCAATGAGCATCTGGTCCCCGGCGTGGTGGCCCAGGATGTCATTGACTTCCTTGAAGTCGTCAAGGTCCAAAAGCAGGACGTCCACGGCGGTGCCGCACGGGCCTGCGAGAGCGCTGGCGAGGCTGTCGTTGAACTGCTGCCGGTTGGACAGGCCGGTCAATCCGTCCCGGAACGCCAGCGCCTTGAGCTGGGCGGACTGCTCGGCGAGGTCGGCCATGGCCCGGGCAATCCGGTCCTGAGCGACCTGGGCCGCGGTCACATCGCGGAAGCTCCACACGCGTCCGACCACGTGATCCGCGACCTTCTGCGGGCGGGAATAGCGTTCAAACGTCCGGCCGTCGCGGAATTCCAGGACATCGTGGCTTTCGGCCGCGGGATCGGCGTAGAGGGCGACCACCTTTTCAATGAACTGGGCGGGATCCTTCAGCTGGTCCAGGACGAAGTCCATGACGGCCCCATCGTCGCGGGTGGCCAGCAGCTCCCGCGGGATGCCCCACATGGTGACGAACTGGCTGTTGACGCCGGCGATCTCGCCCTCGCTGCTGACCACCAAGATGCCGTCGGCTGTGGATTCGAGCGTCGCGMTCAGCAGCGACATCGCCTCGCGGAGGCCGTCGTCGGTCTCGGGGCGGTGCGAGGTGTCGCGGATCGCGACGATCATGCTGGCCGTCCGGGCGTCGGCGTCGGCGTCTGCGTCGGTACCGCCGTCGGCACCGGAGTGAGGGCGGGCATCGGTGACGACGAGGGAGCAGGCCACCTCGGCCTGGAACTCTGTGCCTCCCCGCCGCAACCCGTATACCTCCATCGGCACGTGGGCAGCAGCAGAGGCAACGGCAGTTTCGGAGTCTGCGGCGGCTGTGCTGTCCGCTTCACGGCGAAGGGTGAAGAACATCCGCTGGAACCCGTTCCTGAATCCCTCGGCCAGGAGCATGCGGTGGTCCAGGCCCCTGAGCTCCCCGCGGGAGTACCCGAACATGCGCTCCGCGGCGGCGTTGACCATCCTGATAGTGCCGTCCTCGGCCAGCACGAGCAGGGCGTCGGGGCAGGATTCCACCAGATCCCCGTACTGTGGGGCCTCACCGGATGCTCCCTCCGGGTATGACGGCGCCGTCACCCGGCCACCGCCGTGCACATCTGAGACCAATCAGTCATTTAGAACCCTCCCATCGGGAAATCATAGGCGTCCCGATGGTCCCGGAGGTGTCACCACGAGCACAGGGCGGGTCCGGTCCCCGTTGGCCCCGCATCCACCCCCGAGTTTCGTGCCATCAACCCTCGGGTTGCTCTATCACTAATGGTGCCTAAAACCCCTGTTTAGCAGCCCTAAGTGATAGGGCAACGAGGGGGGAGTGGCCGACGGMGGGTTCCCGGGTGACGGCCTTGTAATGGCCCACGAGCTCGGCTCCGAGGGYGGACCATGTCCTGCCTTGAACCGAGGCATGTGCGGCCTCGGCGAACGCGCGGCGTTTGGCGTCGTCGCCCATCAGGTYCATCACGCGGGCCCGGAGCCCGGCGAGGTCGCCGGGTTCGTACAGCCAGCCGGTCCGCGAATTCTCCACGAGGTCCAGCGGCCCGCCCCGGCCGGTGGCCACCACCGGCACCCCGGAAGCCATGGCCTCCTGGATGGTCTGGCAGAAGGTCTCGAACTCGCSGGGGTGCACGAAGAGATCGAAGGACGCCACCGTCCGGGCCAGTTCGTCGCCGCCGAGGAACCCGGTGAAGACAGCGTCCGGCAGGGCAGCTTCCAGAGCCGCCCGCTGCGGACCGTCGCCGACGATCACCAGCCGGGTCCCGGGGACATCCGCCAGCACCGCCAGATCCTCCACTTGTTTCTCTGCGGCCAGCCGGCCGACGTAGCCGATCAGGCGCTCCCCGCCGGGGGCTACGGATGCCCGCCAGCCGGCGTCGCGCTTCTCCGGGGTGAACCGCTGCGTGTCCACGCCGCGCCGCCACATGTCCACGCGCGGAATGCCGCGGCCGCGGAGCTGGTTGAGCGCGAAGGTGGAGGGGACCAGGGTGCGAGAGGCCAGCAGGTGGATGTGTTCCACCCGGTTCCAGGCCCAGTTCTCCAGGAACGGGACGCCGTAGCGCGAAGCGTAGCCGGGGACCTCGGTCTGGTAGATCGCGACGGTCGGGATGCCGAGCTGGTGGGCGGCCTGCGCGGCACGCCAGCCGAGCACGAACGGGGACGCGAGGTGGACGACATCGGGCGCGTAGTCGGCAAGGATTCGCTTGACCCGATACACACCGCCCAACGCCACCCGCACATTCGCATAGCCGGCCAGCKGGACCGAGGGGAGCCGGTGCACGTGGGCGCCATAGACCTCGTCCGGGACGTCTGTGTCCTGAGTGGACGGCGCGATCACGAGCACCTCATCCCCGCGCTCCTGCAGATGCTCCAGCACGCGCAGGATGGAGTGGGTAACCCCGTTCATGAGCGGCAGGAATGATTCGGCGACGATTGCGATCCTCACTCCTCCACGGTGCGGGCGCCGCCTTGCGGCGCGGGGGAGTGGGCGTTGCCGGCAGGGGAAGACTGGGTTAACAGGTGGGCGCGGTCAGTAGAGCGCCGCGAGCCACGGGGCGAGGCTCAGAGAGGGGGCCGACGGCGAAAAAGATCCGACGGCGGGAGCGTGCGGCTAGGAGGGCGCGAACGATCGAGGCCATGTGTCCACGGCACACTCCGAGTAGACGGCGGTGCCGGACGGCATGGCGGAAGGACGGGCTACAGCGGATCGGGCCAGTTGCCGACCGGGCCGCGGGCTTGCATGCCGGAACCACTTACGAACCTGGCAGCCGGCCCGAGACGCTCACGCATATTGCCTTCCATCTGAAATACCTCCAGAGGCGACGGAACTTCAGAATACGCCCGTCGMCTCCTAGCGTCCAGAGGCCGTCATTCTGCCTTGAGTACGTCCGGAAGTTCGTCCACGAAGACGGTCTGGGGCGGCTGAAAATAAATGACCAGGACCTGCTCGCCCACAGCGAAGACGCTGGTTTTGTCGAACGGGTGAGCGTGGAACGCGCTGGTTCCGCCGCGGACCGGCAGCATGACCTCKCCGATGGTGCCCGGGCCGATCCGTCCAGTGACGCGCCCAATCTTTCCGGTCAGGCTCCGGTCAACATCCTTATGCATCACAATCCCTGGATCCCGCAGCCATGATGTCCCTAGGCCTCCGGGGCCTTCCCGTCCCGTTTGTGGGCGTCCCGGCCGTTCTTGAGCGCGGTAGAGAGCGCCGGAAGGTAGTCGCCCACCTGTGCCAAAATCCCGCCGATCATCCGGTTGACCCCTTCGCCGCCGTTGAGCACGGTCATCTGGCCGACGTGCGCAAACGGCTCGGCTGCGGCCGCCACGATGGCCGGMATGTTTTCGGCGAGCTGCTGCGAGATGACGGCGTCCTGGTTGGTTCCGAGCGCCTCCGCACGGGCCTTGATGCCGTCAGCCTCGGCCAGCGCCTTGGCCTTGATGGCGGAGGCGGCGGCATCGCCGCGCGCCTTCGTGGCGGCGGCCTCGGCCTCGCCGGTGACCTTGGTGGCCCCGGCTGCTGCCGCCGCGGCGTTGGCGTTTGCCTGGGCCTGCAGCTCGGTCCGGCGAGCGTTGGCCTGGGCTTCGAGTTCGGTGCGCCGGGCAAGTGCCTCGGCGGCGCTGATGTCCGCGGCTTTCTGGCCTTCGGCATCGGTGCGCTTGGCGTAGGCCCTCGCGTCGGCGGGCTTGCGGACGGTGGTCTGKAGTTTCTGTTCCTCCCGGTCGGCCTCGAGCTTCGCCACCTCGGTTTCCTGGACCACCACCTGCTGGCGCGCCRAGGCATCGGCCAGCGGCCCGGCCTGGGCCGCGTTCGCCTTGGCCCGCTCGGCATYGGCCTGCGCCACGGACTGCCGGATCGCGGACAAGCTCTGGGCGTCGGCGATCATGGCCTCGGCCTCAGCTTCCTTTTCTKCCGCCTCGCGGTTCCGGGTGGCCTCCGCGATGCGGGCCTCCATCTTGACCATGGCGATGTGCGGCTTGGCGATGTTCTGGATGTAGCCGGTGGGGTCCTGGAGGTCCTTGATCTGCAGCGAGTCGACCACAAGCCCCAGCTTCTCCATTTCGACGCCGCTGGCGCTGCGGACCTGGGAGGCCAACTTGTCGCGCTCGCGGATAATTTCCTCGACCGTCATGCTGCCGATGATCGAGCGAAGATGGCCTTCAAAGACGTTGTAGACCTGGCTTTCCATCTTGGGCTGCTGGCCCAGGAACCGCCGTGCGGCGTTGGCGATGAACGGCGGGGCATCCCCGATCTTGTAGATGACCACGCCGTCAACAATGACCTGGATGCCCTGGGAGGTCACACAGGAGACCTTGAGCTCGGTTTCATTCAGCGTCAGGGACAGCGGCCGCACGGTCTGGAGCCCCGGGAGCACCAGGGCCCCCTTGCCCGTGACGATCTTGAAGTCCATGCCCTCCCGGGTTTCCAGCGTGCCGCGCGTCAGCCCGGAGATGATGAGGGCCTCGTTCGGTTCAGCCACCTTCCACATCAGTTTTGTTGCCACCCAGATGACGCCGATKACCACGACCGCCCCGAGGATGATCGAAATGAGCGGGTAGAAAGCTGACAAGTCCTGCATTACCAGGTCCCTTCACRGTGGTGGAAAAGGTGTAGAAGCAAAGCCCCAAACGATGCTGCTGGTAGTCCCCGACCGGCCTGGAAAGCAGGAACTGCGACGCCGCCCAGCCAGCCGTTGTACACAGTCTGTGGTGCTACCTGCCGGTAAGTCCAGCAATTCGGCGATACCCGCGTCCGGCCGGTGCCGAAAGCCCCTGTTGGGGCGGCCGCCGCCGTGCCAACGTGAAATAGCGTGCCAGCGTGGAATAGCACAAGCGCGCACGCGTGGGAGCGCGGACGGCAGATCTGCCGGGCCCGCGAAAGGGTGATGGGTGATGCGCGGCTCTCCTCTCGGGACGACACGGATGACCGGGATCACCGGGATCGCATGGGACATCTGGCGGGCCGAGCATGCCAGCCAGGACGCGATCGCCCGCCGGCAGCGGGACCGGCTCGCGGCGCTCGTTGACCACGMACGGGCCGCGTCGCCGTTCTACCGCAGGCTGTACCGGGACGTCCCGGAGACGCCCGCGGACCTGCTCACGAATCTGCGGGAGCTGCCTCCGGTGGGCAAGCGCGAGCTCATGGAAAACTTCGATGACTGGGTGACCGACCCCCACATCACCCTCGCCGGACTCAGAACCGACCTCCTTGATGACCCCTCGCGCGTCGGCGGCTTCTACCGCGGGCTGTACCTCGTCCTGACGACGTCGGGGACCACCGGGGAGCCCGCGGTCCTGGTCCATGACCGGACCTCGTGGCTGGTGGCGAACCTCCTCGCCCGGATCCGCGAACGACGGACGATGGTGACGGCCGCGGAGGCCCGGGCTTTCCTGCACCGGGGGCTGCGGGCCGCGGCGCTAATCGCGGACGGGGACCACTTTGCCGGCGTCGTGCTCACCGAAACCGTGCGGCGCCGCAGCCCCACGATCGCGCGCCGCGTGCGCGTGTTCTCCGTGCTCCGGCCGCTCCCGGAACTCGTGGCGGAGCTCAACGAGTTCCAACCGACCATGCTCTACGGGTATCCGAGCGCCATGCTGCAACTGGCCGCCGAACAAAAGGCCGGACGGCTCAGGATCCGGCCGATCCTGGCCGTCGCGTCCGGGGAAAACCTCGCGGCCACCGGAGCGGCGGAGATCGAAGCGGCCCTCGGCTGCCGCGCCACTGTGCGGTACCTGGCCTCGGAGGTCCTGKCCCTGACCAGCCGGTGCCGGCAGGGGCAGTTCCACGTCAACGCGGACTGGTACATCGTGGAGCCCGTGGACAGGACGTTCCAGCCCGTCCCGGCCGGTGAACTCTCCCACACGGTGCTGGTCACCAACCTGGCCAACCAGGTCCAGCCCCTCCTCCGCTACAACCTGGGCGACCGGGTGCAGATGATTGCCGGCCCGTGCGCGTGCGGCAGCCCGTTCCCCGCGCTTCGCGTCGAAGGCCGCAGCGGCGACGTGCTGACCTTCAATGCCGCGGACGGGCGAACGGTGACGGTGCTGCCGCTGGCGCTGGGGACGGTAATCGAGGAAACAGCCGGCGTCCGCCGCTTCCAGGCGATCCGCACCGGTATGCGGCAGCTGACCRTGCGGCTCGAGCTCTACCCGGAGGCCACGACGGCGGCCGTGCGGACCGCGGCACAGGAACGGTTGGGTGCGTTCTTCGCCGCCCAAGGCGCCGGCGGCGTGGAGGTCCGGTTCGCCGACGAGCCGCCCCGTCCGGACCGCAGCGGCAAGTTCCGCGAGGTGTGGTCCGCCTGAGAGGTGTTACTGCTAATGCTGGTCGAGGATCCGCCGGGCGTCCTGCTGGGCCTGGAGCTCTTGCGCGGTGAGCGTCTGCCCCGCCAGGTAGCCCGCGTMGGCCATGATCCGGCGCAGCTCCGCGACCGTGCGCGGCGTCCGCACCCCGTGGTGTGCCATGGCGTGGCAGTTGGCGCAGAGCGGCACGAGGTCCGTGACGGGATCCAGTTCGTAGTTGCCGCGCAGCTGCGACGCCGGGACCAGGTGGTGGACCGGGATGAAGTCCTTGCCGAGTTCCCCGTAGGCAACTTCAAACGAGAACCCGCACACCGCGCAGCTGGTTCCGTGATGGGCGATGCACACGCGCTGCGCGTCCGGGCTGTGTTCGTACCGGTTTACTTCCACGCGGCTGACCGCTGCCGCCGGGAYGGTGCCGGGCACGGTCTGGGTGGGGTCGGCCACGGGCTGCCGGCCGTATTCGCTCCAGAGCCCGTGGAGCAGCGGTTCGGCGGACGGTTCGACGGCGAGTCCTGAACCTTGAAGGGCCTCCCAGTCGATGCCCGGCACGGCGTCCGTGAGGATCTMGAACGGGACCTGGTCTCCGGCGGCCAGAAGGGAATCAAAGGCCACGCGGACATAGAGCGGGGAAGCGGCCGGCGCTGCGTCCCCGGCGGCGGATGTTTGGGCGCCGGATGTTTGAAGGTCCGGCGCTTCACCGCTGAGTGTTTGAAGGTCGGGCGCCGGAAAGCGGGGAGCCGGTTGCTCCGAGACGATGACGCCGTGACCGATCAGGCCGCGCCCGTGACGGCCCTGGAGCACGAGCCACGCCTCCGTGCCGGACGCGGCGTCCCCGTTTCCGACCTCCCAGCTGGCCAAGAACCAGCCTGTGTCCGCGACTTTTTCCAGGACCGCCGGGTAGGTCCAGTTATTCCATTCGTCGGGGTTCCAGACGAGGATGATCGCGCTCATGTGCCCATTGTCCCAGTGCCGATCGTCGCAATGCCTATGTGTCGCAGTGCCCGCCACACCTCGCGCAAACTCAGCCCGGACTGCCGGCAGCAACCTTGACGCCCTCGGACGGCGCGGCCGGGCACGTGGCGTTGAGGGAATCCTCGGCGATGGCTTCCATTTCCCGCAGGATAYGGGTGGCCCCGGACTGGAGCGGTTGCGGCGGGTAGGCCACGGCCATGGCGAGCTGCCGGGTGCCGTCCGCGCTGGTCATGGCGATAGTGCCGTAGCCGGGCACGTCGCCGGGATGGCCGTAGTAGAAGTCGTTGGTGCAGAGGTCGTTCCAGCGCACGACGCCGAGGCCGTAMCGGGCATAGAGAGGGCTCTGCATCTGCGTGATCGTGTCGGCCTTGAGCAGCCGGTCCTGCAGCAAGGCGCGGTAGAACGCATTCACATCCGCCATGGACGACACCATACCGCCGGCGGAGTTGTCGATCTGCGCCGCGGGATAGGTGACGTCGAGCCGTTTGCGGTCCAGCGTGATGTAGCCGTGGACCATATCCGAGGGCGGAAGCCCGGACGCCGTCATCTGGGTCCCGCCCAGCCCCAGCGGCTCAATGATGTCGGTGCGGATCACTTCGCCGATCGGCCGGCCCCGCAGGCGTTCGACGATCAGCGCCAGGGCAATGTAGTTCKAGTTGGAGTACTCAAATCCCTGGGCCAACTTTGCCTGCCACGTGATCCGGCCCGCCATGGCCAGCAGGTCCGCCAGGCTCACCCTGGTGGTCAGCGCCTGCTGCACGGTGGCCGGATCGTACAAGGGGCCGTCCACGGACGGCATGCCGGAGCGATGTTGCAGCAGTTGTCGGACGGTCACGGGTCCCGGCGGGTGCATGACCTGGTCGAACTCCGGCAGGTACGTGCTGACCGGCGCGTCCAGCTGGAGCAGGCCCTCCTCGGCCAGCTTAAGCACGGACACCGCCACCATGGACTTGGTGATGCCCCCGATGTGGACAGGGTCCGTGATTTCGGTCCGGGAACCGCTGTCCAGGTTGCGGACGCCGTACGCCGCGGACCACTCGTCCGCCCCCACACGGAGCTGGATCAGCACCGCGGGGGCGCCGCCGTCCAGCATTCTCTTGCTGAACTCTTCGAGCATGGTCCGGTAGACGGGATCGGACGACGACGGCGGCTGCGCCGGCGGTTGCGGCCCGGGACTGCACCCACCCAGGGCGGCCGTGAGCACGACGGMKACGCTGGCGRCCGTGAGCCGGAAGGATGATGCGCGAATCCAAGCCACCGACATGGCGGGTCCTTCTTGCGGGTCGGGTCTGTAGTCGGGGCAGGAGGATGCCCCTGGCCGAGCACAGTCCTGACCCTTGTGATCGTCCTCAGCCGTGCCCCGGGCGACTAGAGCCATAAGTCACGGRCACACGACAACGGGGTCCGGMAGTCCCCAAAACAGGACTGCTGGCGGCCGTCGTCGACAACKGGGTCCGGGAGCGGGGTCAGCCGGTGATGCCGCGGCCRTCGTCGCCGTCGTCATCCACCGGCGTCGCCGTCGTGCTCACAAAAGGAAGCTRGTGCAGCCGCCGCGTTTCCGCTAAGCCACTGCACCAGCAGGTAGTACGAATTTTTTYGAATGCTATGAAACGTTACTCATTCGCGGCTCCCTTAGGTCCCGGGGGTTGATGACCGGGTCTTCACGTCTTCTTCAAGATGCCTTGTCATAAGCCAGCCTGCGCCAGCCATTACGATGCCCATGACCATAAAGGCCCAATTGTCCATGGTGTTCAGCGACAGGAAGTTGGCCGCCGAATTCACKCCKACGATAAACCCGTAGATGCTCAGGACGATGTAGAGCAGGCCGGAGCCCATGAGGAAATTCCGGGCGCCCACGGCGGTCCGGGACATCGTCAAGCCGGTGGCGCCGATCGCGAGCTGAACAATGTTCAACAACATCGACACCTGGAACAGGTTCAAGAACAGGGCCTTGGAATCGGGCCCGAAGAACCTGAGCTCGCTGTAGTTCGTAGTGATGCCCGGGATGAACCCCAGGATGCCCACGACGATAAGGACGATACCTACACCCATGCCTACGTTCTGTAC
>NZ_JBFTHK010000095.1:0-16307 GCF_056394205.1 Arthrobacter sp. 10T413_2
GTTGACGACCTGCCCGGAATTGGCATGCCGTTCATCGGATACCTTCTGCGAGGCGGCAGGCAGTAATCAACTATGTGKAGGKAGTTCCGAATGTCCAGGTTCCCGAGAGGACGTCCAGCGAAGCGTGCTGACCATCAGCGGGGTGCGGCAGCTGTCGAACTTGCCCTCGTTCTGCCCCTGCTACTGTCCTTGATCCTGGGAGTGATCGACTTCGGCATGGCCTTCGGGCAAACCATCAATCTCCAAGGCCTTGCACGGGAAGCGGCGCGACAGGGCGTGACGCAGGGCGACGTTATCGCAACCACAAGCCAGTCACACGGCTTGCTGGACACTACCAAGCTGGAGGTGAAGTTCGCTGTGGATTCCTCGGCAGGGGCTCCCGGCGTCCTGGTCGTCTGCCTGCGCTACCCCCAGACCTCGCCGTCGGGTTTCTTTTCCTGGGCACTCAGCGGTGTCTTCGAGGCCAAAGCCGTGATGAAAATGGAAGGCGCCGCGACCGTGACGTCGGGCGCGCAGCACTGGAACGGTGGAACATGCACTCGCTAACGCCAGGAAGATCCCCCCGAACCGGCCGCAACCAGGATTCCCGGGAGCGTGGGGCGTCGATGGTCATCTTTGTCCTCCTCGTCCCTGTGCTCTTCGCAGGCGTCGCCATGGCCGTAGATCTCGGCCGGCTGCTGTATGAACGTGAACACCTGAGCAATGCCCTGGACGCGGCCGCGCTGRCGGGCGTTCAATCGCTCCCGAATGATCCGGTCGCAGCACGCAATGCTGCCCTGGCGTATGCCCGTGACAACGATCCCGCGGCGGACCCCGCCGTCAGTTTCTGGTGCGTGGTGGCTTCMTCGGGGGCTGCCAAGACTGTAGTCAGCAGCCAGATCCCCCGCGTCTGCAATCCTGGAGCAGTTACCGGAGCCAAGTGCAACCAGACGATCTGCGCGATCCCCTGCACCCCCGGTAGCGGCCACACCTGCAACACCATCACCGTGACCGATGATAAGAATGTCCCCTTCTCATTCGCCCCCGTGATCGGAATCGACACCGGAAACACCGGTTCGCTCGCCTCCGACGCCTGCCGTGGCTCTTGCGGGGCGCAGGCCCCTAACCCCATGGACGTCGTCCTTGTGGCGGACCGCACGGGCAGTATGAGCACCGCTGATCGAAACCTCATGGTCACTGGCATCAAGAACACCCTCCAGACCATGACCAAGGACCAGCAGTACGTGGCGCTGGGAACGATCCACCGCAGCAGTGCCTCCCCCGGAAGCTGCATCACGACGCCCTCCATCTCGGCCACGACCGGCCCGTGGATTCCCGTCCCCTTCTCCAACAACTACACGCTGACCCCTGGCTCTCCCGGCGGGACACCGCCATTGAACACCAGCAGCACGCTGGTCAGCGGGCTGAACTGCCTCACCGCCTCCAGCGGGGGCACCTACCTCGCATCGCCGATGAAAGCCGCCGCGCGCTACGTCCTCGGCCTGGCCGCGAACAACCTCGCCAGCCTGCCCGCGCGCTCCCTTCCCGCGCGCAAGGGCATCATCTTCGAAACCGACGGAGAACCCAACGAGCAGAACATCACAGGCAGCACCTCTTTGAACAACTCAGGCGATATCGGCAGCACGAACGGCACCAGCGCGTGCAACAACCTCAAGACTGTCGCAACGAACGCCAAGACCCAAAGCGTCCTGATCGTCACCGTGGCATTCGGATCCGCAACCACGGCACGATGCGCCAGCGGCGGAGAGCTGGTGCGCAATGTCCTCGCCACTGCGGCCTCACCGGATTMGCAAGGCAACCTTAGCGACGCCGACAACGACTGCTCGACACCGGCGCTGAGAGCCGTTGAGAACGCCGACGGAGACTACTTCTACTGCGCAGCCAGCGGATCCGAACTCGGCCCGATCTTCGTCTCTGCCGTCAATGCAATCAACCCCACATCCCACCTGATCCAAATCCCAAGCTGACAGCTTATACTCGTCGGCCGCAAGCGTCCGATGCGGCCCGGGGCGCAAACAAGCCTCAAGGTTTCCGCAGGATAGACCGGAGTCCCCGGCTTCGACCGAATCAGCAAGTAGCGTGGGCACATGTCCCTTCCCAGCGCCTGCCCCGACGACGGAGATGCGAGCATGGTCCTCGCCCCCACAGCCTCCCCCGGACTACCGGCCCCCGCCCTCACGGCGGCCAGTGCCCTGGTGGCGGATCTCCCGGCGGTCGCCCCGCTCGTGGACCCTGCGGCGCTCCAGGACCTTGGTGTCCAGCTCGACAGTCCGGCCGTGGCGAAGGGATTCGCCAGGGATTACACCAAGATGTGGGACCAGCGCTACCGCTCGCTCGCGTCAGCCCTGGAGCGCGGCGACCTCGCAGGGTCTATGGACGCGGTGCTGAGCCTGAAGACGTCCTCCGCGATGGTGGGCGGCCTGCGCCTGGCCCAGCTCGCCGGCGAGCTGGAGGGCGCGCTGAGGGCCGGGAACATAGACCATGCCCTCTCCCTCCTGCACGACGTCGCCGAACGCGGCGACGAAACCGTTGACGAGCTTCAATTCAGCTATGTCCTGTGGGACAGCTAGGCCTGCCGGGAACGCTGGCCCGTCCACTCAAGGCAGCTGCCCGGCGATGCGCCGGGCGCGGGCCGGGGACTCATCGCGGGCGCGGCGCTGAGCGCGGTTCCCGCGCGGGGCTACCGCTCCGGTGCCAGCCGGTAGCCCACGCCGCGGACGGTCTGCAGCCAGCGCGGCTGCACCGGGTCCTCGCCGAGTTTCCGCCGGAGGTTGCCGATGTGCACCTCGACGGCGCGTTCATCGGATTCGCTGATGTAGGCGTCCGCCCGGTAGTAGTCCCCCCGCACGACCCTCACCAGTTCGGTCTTGGACCGCACCGCGCCGGCACCCTTGAGCAGGGCGTGCAGAAGATCAAACTCGCTGCGGGTCAGGCCGACGGGCTCGCCGTCGACGCTCACGGACCGGGTCTCCGGGTTCAGCTCCAGCCGATTGTGCCGCAGCACCGGAGCCTGGGACGCCGCAGGGACGGCTTGGGCACCGGGATCCGTTGCTGGAACAAGTGCGGCCTGGAGAACCTGCCGCGGCCGGCGCATCATCGCACCGACGCGGGCACGCAACTCACGGGGACGGAAAGGCTTCGCCAGGAAGTCATCCGCACCGGTGTGGAATGCCGTCAACGTATMGAGTTCGTCGGTACGGGCCGTCAACATGACCACGTAGGCGTCGCTKAACTCGCGAATCCGACGCAGCACCTCGAAACCGTCGATATCGGGAAGCCCGACATCCAAGGTGACCACGCTGGCCTCCTGCTGCCGGATGACGTCGACGCCTTCCCTGCCGCCGGCCGCAGAATGAACTTCGAAGCCGGCTTGGCTCAATACCGCTTCGACAAGGTTCCGAACATCTTCGTCGTCTTCAACTACGACGGCKACTCCCAGGTCGGTCATGGCCCCCCTCATGTGGCACGCTACGCTACCGTCCGCGGATGCGGCKGCAACACTGGATCCGCCGGCCCCCACCGGCATTGCCAGAATACCCACGGTAGGGGGCAAAACCTCGGCGGCTCAGTAACAGAAATAGCAAAACTTCGATTTATGTCAAGTTTGCGTGACACGAGGTGTAAAACTGAAGCAACGAGAAAGGGGCGCGGCGTCTTTGGCTAGACAACGGCTGATCCGGGGTGCGGATCGATACGTCAAGGCATTGGGGCCCCKCGCGCGGGTCCTAATCTGCCAGTTGCCGTTGGCCGTCATGATGGCCKGAGTCCTCCTCGCCGCCCCCGCCGCCTGGCCCGGTCTTCTGGAGAGCCCCTTGTGCYGGTTCGCCCTCGGCCTGCAGGGCGCACTCCTGGCGGCCTGCGTMCTGGTTCCCTGGCAGCGCTTCGGGCCGTTGGCGCCGCTGATCATCCCCGTCCTGGATCTGGTCGCCGTCGGGCTTCTCCGGGATGGCGGCGCGGCGGGGCTGCCGGATCCCGGGGTGCTCTCGGTCCTGCCCGTGGTGTGGATTTCGGCGTCYAGCCTGTCCGCGCCCGCAAGCCTTTCTCTCAGTTTTACAGTCCCATTGCTGGCGGCGCTGCCCTGGCTCCTCGCAGACCCKGCAGCACCGGTGGCCGCCCGCGCAGCTGAKGCCATGCTGGTCCCGCTGATGATGCTCGCCGTCTCCCTTGCCATGCGGTTCGCGCGGGCGCGTCTGCGGCACGAGCAGTGGCGGATCAAATCCAAGGAAGCCGAACTGCAGGCCCTGCTCGCGGACAGCAGGGAACGCGAGCGGCTCCTGAACACCATTCTTGACACTGTCGACGTCGGGATCGTGGCAGTGGACGCCGACGGCCGCCGCCTGCTGACCAACAGCTGGCAGACGCAGCTGGAAGAATCCGCAGAGTCGTCGGTGTCGGCGTCTCCGGCGGAAGAAGGCCAGCTGGTGCTGACAGGTCAGGACAGAAGCACGCCGCTGCYGCTGGAACGCCGTCCCCTCCGGCGGGCGCTGGGCGGCGAGTCCTTTGCCGATTACCTCGTCTGCTTCGGCRAGGCGGCGGACAGCCGGGTGGTCTCCACGGGGGCCCGGCCCCTGAAAAACGACGACGGCGACTTCCGCGGGGCTGTGGTGGTGTTCAACGAGGTCACCGGCCTCGTGGACGCCCTCGCCGCGAAGGACGAGGTCGTTTCGACCGTCTCCCATGAATTCCGCACGCCGCTGACGTCCATCATCGGCAACCTCGACCTCGTGCTCGCCGACACGGAGGGCCTGGACAGTCCCGTGGTACGCCGCATCGAAGTCGCGCAGCGCAACGCGGAGCGGCTGCTGGCCCTGGTATCGGACCTTCTGATGTCCGCCAGTTCAGCGGTCCATGTCCATCCCCGCCGCACGGACCTCGCCGGGCTCGTGGAAGCCAGCCTCGGTTCGGCCCAGGCACATGCGCAGGCGTCCCGTGTTGACCTCAGCATGGACGTCYGGGGCCCGCTCTGGGCCCATGTGGATCCGCTCCGGATCAGCCAGGCCCTGGACAACCTCGTTTCCAACGCGATCAAGTACTCCCCCGACGGCGGATCGGTGCGGGTCTCGGCCAGCACCGGCGACGGTTTGGTGCGCCTCCACGTCGCAGACACGGGCATGGGCATGACGGCCGCCGATGCCCGGCKGGTCTTCACCCGTTTCTTCCGCAGCCCGGCCGTCCGCGAGGGGTCGATTCCGGGGGCCGGCCTGGGCCTGTCCATCACCAAGGCCATCGTGGAACGGCACGGCGGATCCATCTCCTGCCGCACGCTTCCAGGCCACGGGAGCACGTTCACCATGGAGCTCCCCGCAGACGGTCCCCCGGCGGCGTTCTAGGATTAGCGGCCCACGATCGTTCGGTGCTAGCCCGAGGTCGCCGGATTTCAGGAACCCGGAGTCCGGCGGCCTCTACGCCCGCAGCGCCCTGGTCAGTTCGGCCCGGGCCAGCAACCCGCTGTCCGACGGGTAGGCCACTTCCTCCAGCACCAGCGGATGCGGGGCAGCCAGCACCGAGCGGGCGTTGCGCTGCCGGGCAAGCAGCCGCTCGTAAAGCCACCCCGGAGCCTCCGCGCCTTCCCCCACGTACAGGGCCGAGCCCACCAGGGAGCGGACCATGTTGTGGCAGAACGCGTCGGCCTGGACGGTAGCGACAATGACGCCGTCGGTGCCGCGAGTGAATTCAAAGCGCTGCAGTTCGCGGATGGTGGTGGCGCCCTCGCGGGGCTTGCAGTAGGAGCGGAAGTCCTGCAGCCCAAGCAGCTGCACGGCACCCTCATTCAGCAGCCCGACGTCGAGCGGGCTTTTGTGCCAGAGGGTCGAATAGCGCCCCAGCGGGTCCCACAGGGCCGGGCCGTCCGCGATCCGGTACGAATAGCGGCGCCACAGGGCGGAGAACCGGGCGTCGAACCCCTCGGGCGCGACGGTCACCCGGTGGACCTCGATCGCCCCGCTGAGGTCCCCCAGCCCCCGGCTCAGGGCGCCGCGGAGGCGCCGGACCAGGGCGACGGCGGGATCAAGTTCAACGCCACGGTTCAGCCCCTGCCACTCGGCTTCACTGAGGTCCAGGTGGACCACCTGCCCCCGCGCGTGCACCCCGGCGTCGGTCCGGCCGGCCACCGTGACGCGCACGGGCCGGCGGACCAGCAACGCCAATGCCTCTTCCAGGACGCCCTGGACGGTGCGCAGCCCCGGCTGCACGGCCCAGCCGCTGAAGGGGCCGCCGTCGTACGCCAAATCCAGCCGGATACGCAAAAACCCGCCGCCCCCCAAAACGGGGGCAGCGGGTTTGAGCTTGTTCATAGACTTAAGTCTATAAGAAGGGTTTGGCGAATTACTTCGCGTCCTTCTCGGAGTCAGCGGCAGCTTCCTCAGCGGCCRGAGCCTCTTCGGTAGCTTCAGCTTCGGGAGCCTCGGCAGCGGGGGCCTCTTCGGTCTCGGCAACTTCGGTCTCAGCAACCGGAGCAGCTTCAGCCTTCTCGGCGTCCTTCTTGTCGGCATCGCGCTTAGCGGCGGAAGTAGCCTCGGCTACGACGGCCTGCTTGGCGGAAACCGGCTCGAGCACCAGTTCGATGACAGCCATGGGAGCGTTGTCGCCCTTGCGGTTGCCGATCTTGGTGATGCGGGTGTAGCCGCCATCGCGGTTCTCCACTGCCTGTGCAATGTCGGTGAACAGCTCGTGGACGACGCCCTTGTTGCTGATCAGGCCGAGTACACGACGGCGGGAAGCGAGGTCGCCACGCTTGGCGAAAGTCACCAGGCGCTCAGCGTACGGCTTCAGGCGCTTGGCCTTGGTCACCGTGGTGGTGATCCGCTTGTGCTCGAACAGTGCGGCGGACAGGTTCGCGAGCATAAGACGCTCGTGAGCCGCTCCGCCTCCGAGGCGCGGACCCTTAGCGGGGGTAGGCATAATAGTTTCTCCTCATATGGAAGCCGTCGGGCTGCGCACGCCAAGGTGCATCCAGCCGGCCGGCCAAGATCTGTTGGTTAGAGCTCGTCGTMGCTGAACGCGGCGTCGTCCTCTTCGATGGCTGCGGCACGTGCTGCCAGATCGAAACCGGGAGGGGAGTCCTTGAGGGACAGACCCAGTTCGACCAGCTTGGCCTTGACCTCATCGATGGACTTCGCACCGAAGTTGCGGATGTCCATGAGGTCAGCCTCGGAGCGGGCAACGAGTTCACCCACGGTGTGGATGCCCTCACGCTTGAGGCAGTTGTAGGAACGGACCGTCAGGTCCAGATCCTCGATCGGCAGAGCCATGTCGGCTGCCAGGGCAGCGTCCGTCGGCGACGGGCCGATCTCGATACCTTCAGCTGCGGTGTTCAGCTCGCGGGCCAGACCGAACAGTTCCACCAGGGTGGTACCGGCCGAAGCAACGGCGTCGCGCGGAGCGATTGCCTGCTTGGTCTCGACGTCGACAATGAGCTTGTCGAAGTCAGTGCGCTGCTCAACACGGGTAGCTTCCACGCGGAAAGTAACCTTCAGGACCGGCGAGTAGATCGAGTCGACCGGAATGCGGCCGATCTCGGAGTCGCCGGACTTGTTCTGAGCTGCCGAAACGTAGCCGCGGCCGCGCTCGATGGTCAGTTCGAGCTCGAACTTGCCCTTCGAGTTCAGCGTGGCAATGTGCAGATCCGGGTTGTGGAATTCGACGCCGGCCGGCGGAGCGATGTCCGCGGCGGTGACGACTCCCGGGCCCTGCTTGCGCAGGTAAGCAACAACCGGCTCGTCGTGCTCGGAGGAAACCGACAGGTTCTTGATGTTCAGGATGATCTCAGTGACATCTTCCTTGACACCCGGAACCGTGGTGAACTCGTGCAGCACGCCATMGATCCGAATGCTCGTGACAGAGGCACCAGGGATCGAGGAGAGCAGGGTACGACGGAGGGAGTTTCCGAGGGTGTAACCAAAGCCCGGCTCAAGCGGTTCGATGATGAACCGGGAGCGGTTTTCGGAGACGACCTCTTCGGAGAGGGTGGGGCGCTGTGCAATGAGCACTTAGGTTTCCTTTCGGCGAGCATCCGCTATATGACGCAACACAGGTGGTGGAAAGAGTCGGTCTGAAGACTTAACGCGGCCGGGCCTGCCCGGACCGGTGAGGGTCCGGGCAAGCTCCTGGGCGTTGGAAAGCCTTAGACGCGGCGGCGCTTCGGCGGACGGCAGCCGTTGTGGGCGCTGGGGGTGACGTCCTGGATGGAGCCAACCTCGAGGCCAGCGGCCTGCAGCGAACGGATGGCGGTTTCGCGTCCGGAACCCGGTCCCTTGACGAACACGTCGACCTTGCGCATGCCGTGCTCCTGTGCACGCTTTGCGGCGGCTTCGGCGGCCATCTGGGCAGCGAACGGGGTGGACTTACGCGAGCCCTTGAAGCCAACCTCACCGGACGAAGCCCAGGAGATGACAGCACCGTTCGGGTCCGTGATGGACACGATGGTGTTGTTAAAGGTGCTCTTGATGTGCGCCTGGCCCAGCGCGATATTCTTCTTGTCCTTCTTACGCGGCTTGCGAACCGCGCCACGAGTCTTCGGGGGCATTTTTTCTCCTACAGAAAGTTATTGGGGGAAAGCCTACGCTTGGGCCCACACTTGCCGGGTTCCTTGAAATCGCGCCAGCGATTTTAGGGGGCAAGTGGGGATTAACGAGCCTTCTTCTTGCCGGCGACGGTACGCTTCGGGCCCTTGCGGGTACGGGCGTTGGTCTTCGTACGCTGTCCGCGTACGGGCAGGCCMTTGCGGTGACGCAGGCCTTCGTAGCTGCCGATCTCAACCTTGCGGCGGATGTCGGCGGCTACCTCGCGGCGAAGGTCACCCTCAACCTTGTAGTTGCCTTCGATGTAGTCACGCAGCTCGACCAGCTGCGCATCGGTCAGGTCCTTGACCCGAACGTCAGCGCTGATGCCGGTGGCAGCCAGGGTTTCGTGTGCACGGGTCTTGCCCACGCCATAGATGTAAGTAAGCGCAATTTCCAACCGCTTTTCGCGGGGAATGTCTACGCCAGCGAGACGAGCCATAGTGGCAGTGCTCCTTGTATAAACCGGAGGTCGTAGGCAGTACACCCGCACGTAAAGTGCGGCCCCAGCCTCCGACCGGGGGTTAGCTGTCCGGGCCCATTACGTCCCAGTTCAGCTTGTGCTGCCTTTTCTATTTACTTGCGTGGGTTAGCAACCCAGGGTTTTCCCGAAGAGKGAAATTAGCCCTGGCGCTGCTTGTGGCGCGGGTTCTCGCAGATCACCATGACCCGGCCATTACGGCGGATCACTTTGCACTTTTCGCAGATCTGCTTGACGCTCGGCTTGACCTTCATGGCATTCCTTTGCGTGTTGCAGTTGGTCAGCTGGACCGGCCTTCGGCTGTTGCTCTGGCCGCCCAGTGTTTACTTGTAGCGGTAGACGATACGACCACGTGTCAGGTCGTAAGGGCTMAGCTCCACCACTACGCGGTCCTCGGGGAGGATCCTGATGTAGTGCTKGCGCATCTTTCCAGAGATGTGTGCCAGAACGATGTGCTTGTTGGTGAGCTCAACGCGAAACATCGCGTTAGGCAGCGCCTCGGTCACAACGCCCTCGATCTCAATGACCCCGTCCTTCTTGGMCATACCCTCCGCTAACTGTTGTTGCCGCAGCCTCCCGATTTGCACCGGTCATGACTGCGGACGTTTTTGATTGATTGGTTGGTGCCACCCGACCACAAAAGGGCACAACGGGGCAGACAACCAACAGTCAACACTACGCCATTTTGGCGGGATTGTTAAATCCAGAGTTAAATCCAGCAATCCTAGCGCACTCAGCGTCCGTACGCACCTAGAGTGCCGGCCGGCGTCGTCACTGGCTCCGCCCGTTCGATCCCATCTAGGATGGCCAGGCGCACGACGTCGGCTGCCGCGCTCTGCAGCGTAATGAGGCTGATCTGGCGGGCCGCCGGGGTGCTGCGGTCCAGTGCGACGGCGCCGGTCGCCAGGGCGAACACGGTGTCGCCGTCGGCAAGGGTATGGCTTGGATTCAACGCCCGGGCCAGTCCGGCATGGGCCGCCGAGGCTGTGCGCTTGCACTCGGACTTGTCCAGGACGGCATCAGTGGCGACGACGACGAGCGTCGTGTTGAGCGGCTGCTCCGTTTCCGGTGCGCTTGGGCGACCCGAACCGGCTTCCGCCGCAGCAGGCGGAACCCTCTGCGTGCTCGCTCGTTCCTCGCTTAGACGCACGCTGCCGGGTTCCGCCTGCTGGGGCGGTGCGATGAATGGGAGTCCCAGCGCGTTGACTACCGCCAGCGCCGCTACAACAACGCCACTGTCTAGGGTGATGGAGGCGGTGCCTACTCCGCCCTTGTAGGTGCCACGGCCGATTGCTGCTCCTGTGCCGGCGCCGACGTTGCCCCGGTCGACGTCGTGGCCGTTGGCCCGGGCCCCGGCAGCTGCCGTGGCCGCATAGCCCATGGCCTCGCCTGGGCGTGCGGTGAAATCACCGCCGCGGCCGAGGTCGAAGATCGCGGCGGCCGGAACAATGGGGACAAGTCCTCCGGGGACGGCGAAGCCGCGGCCGTTCTCCTCGCACCAGCGCTGGGCGCCGTGCGCCGCTGCGAGGCCAAAGGCGCTCCCCCCGGTCAGGACGACGGCGTCCACKGTAGAGGACAGCGTGGTGGGATCCAGGGCGTCCGTCTCATGCGTTCCGGGGCCGCCGCCTCGGACATCCACCGAGCCCACCGTGCCGGGCGGCGGGAGAACCACCGTCACCCCGCTCAGCCAGCCGTCGTCCGACTTCTGCACATGGCCTACCCGGATCCCGGCGACGTCGGTGATCGCTCCCGTTGCTTTCATGGCTCCATTGTGCGCCTGCTGCAAGGTGCGGGGCAGGAGATGACGGGCGGTCGGTCCGAGCGGAGGGTTTTCCGGCCGCCGGCGTCGGCTCCGGCTTCCAAAACAAATGTTATGCAATCCTTCGGCGAACACTGCGTGAACGGTTTTGGAAGCCTCGAGCAACAATCTCGGGGACAGCCCGGATACGGGATTTCGCCCGTTAGGCATGTGGTGGAGTGAGTCAGGTCCCCCGCCCACCTGCCTGCCCTTCGGCCGGCCCGGATCCGTTAGAGACCCGAATGACCAGACTATTGACTGACCGGCCGCCCGCCGTTGCGGAGGCCGGGAAGGCCGGCCCGCGGCGACCCCGCTGGTCCGGCCGAACCCGCCGGGACTTCCTCGTCTTCCTGGCCCTCGCGCTCCCGAACCTCGCGCTGATCGCCGTGTTCACCTACCTGCCCCTGATCAACAACATCTACTACTCCACGCTGGACTGGACCCTCGGTTCCGCGTCCGCCACCGTAGTAGGGCTCGGGAACTACATCACGTTCTTCACGAGCCCCGACGCCGCGAACGTCCTGGGCACCACCGCCGTCTTCACCCTGGTAACGGTCGGCGGGTCCATGKTCCTGGGCCTATTGGTGGCCCTGGCGCTGAACTCCAAAGTCCGCGGCACCACCTTTGCCCGCTCTGCCGTGTTCGCGCCCTACGTGCTGAGCGGCGTCGGCGTCGGGCTCGTGTGGCTCTTCATCTTCGACCCCGGCTACGGGGTCCTGGMCTGGCTGCTGCGCGGCATCGGCCAGCAGAGCCMGCAGTGGATCAACGATCCCCAGCTGTCGCTGGTCATGGTGATCCTGGTCTACGTCTGGAAGAACCTCGGCTACTGCGCGGTGGTGTTCCTGGCCGGCCTGCAGTCGCTGCCGCAGGACGTCATGGAAGCGGCCGCCCTGGACGGCGCCAACGGCTTCCGGCGGTTTGTGAACATGTMCCTGCCGCTGCTCTCGCCCACCACGTTCTTCCTGCTCATCACCACCATGCTGAGTTCGCTCCAAGCCTTTGACCTGATCCGGATCATGACGCCGCTGGGCAATGGCACCAGCACCCTGATCTATGAGGCCTATCTGCAGGCCTTCGGCGCCTTCAACCGGGCCGGMTATTCGGCCGCCATCTCCGTTGTGCTCTTCGCAATCCTGCTCATCATCACCGTCCTCCAGTTGCGGTTCGTCGAACGGAAGGTGCACTACTCGTGAGCACGCTCTCGCCTGTCAGCCCCGATCCCGCCACCACCGGCGAGGGCCCCGCTCCCGGTGCAGACGGAGCTGCGGTACCCGGTGAAGCAACGGCGCCCGAGCGCGCCGTCACCCAAGCACCGCCCCGGCGCCCCGCGCCATTCTCCCGCGCCAACCTGGTCCAGACGATCGCCGGCGGCTACGTGCCGCTGATCCTGGCCACCCTGGTGGTGTTCCTGCCCCTGCTGTGGATGCTCCTGAGCTCCTTCAAGCAGCCGGGCGAGATCATCACCATGGATCTGAAACTCCTGCCGGACAGCGTGAACCTGGAGAACTACAAGACGGCCATGACCACCGTTCCGTTCGGGCAGTTCTTCATGAACAGCCTGATMGTCACCGCCGTGGGCTCCACCGTCAAGGTGATCCTGGCGATCCTGACCGCCTACGCCCTCGTGTTCGTCCGCTTCCCGTTCAAGAACGCCATCTTCGTGCTGATCCTCGTCGCCCTCATGGTCCCGCCGMAGGTGTCCATCCTGCCCAACTACATCCTGATCGCCGGGATGGGCGGCAAGAACACCTTGTGGGGCATCATCCTGCCGGGACTCGGCACCGCCTTCGGCACGTTCCTGCTGCGCCAGCACTTCCGGACGCTGCCCGGGTCCATCCTCGAGGCGGCGGAAATCGACGGCGCCGGCCACTGGCGCCGGCTGTGGCAGGTCGTGGCGCCGGTCTCCGTTCCTTCGATCGCCACGGTTGCCCTGGTAACTGTGGTCAGCGAGTGGAACGACTACATCTGGCCGCTCATCATCACGGACCGGCCCGAAACMATGACCCTCCCCGTCGGCCTGACACTGCTGCAGAACTCCGAGGGCAACGGCTCCGGCTGGGGCATCCTCATGGCMGGTGCCGTCCTCGTGATCGTCCCGATCCTGCTGGTCTTCGMCGCACTGCAACGCTATATCGTCGCAGGCCTCACGCAGGGCAGCGTCACGGGCTGACCCGGCCCGCGCCCACCSGCCACCCTCACGCCCGCCCGAACCACGCCCACTATCTCCGTCATCAGAACCAACGAGTCCGTACCTTTGAGAGGATCCACYGTGGCAATCAACCTTCACCGCCGGCATTTCCTGGGGCTGGCCGGCGCCAGCGCAGGAGCAGCAGCACTGGCCGCCTGCGGCGGCCCGTCGACCGCCGGCACGCCTGCCGCCACCGGCGCAKCCGAGATCGACTTCAGCGGCGTCAAGCCGGCCGCATCGTTCGATTTCTGGACTAACCACCCGGGCAAGTCCCAGGACGTGGAACAGTCCGTGATCKACAAGTTCCACGCGAAGTTCCCGGACATCAAGGTCAACCTCGTGACCGCAGGCGCCAACTACGAGGAAATCGCGCAGAAGTTCCAGACCTCCCAGGCCGCCAAGTCAGCGCTGCCCGGCCTCGTAGTCCTCTCGGACGTCTGGTGGTTCCGCTACTTCACCAACGGCAACATCATTCCCCTCGACGGCCTGGTCAAGCAGCTCGACATCAAGGTGGATGACTTCCAGAAGTCACTGGTTGCCGACTACCAGTACGCCGGCAAGCAGTGGGCGCTCCCCTAYGGCCGCTCCACCCCGCTGTTCTACTACAACAAGGACCACTTCAAGGCCGCGGGACTGCCGGACCGCGCACCCAAGACATGGCAGGAGTTCGGCGACTGGGCGCCCAAGCTCAAGGCCAGCTCCGGCGCGCAGTACGCCTACATCTACCCGGCGCTGGCCGGCTACGCGGGCTGGACCCTGCAGAACAATCTGTGGGGCTGGGGCGGCAGCTGGTCTGACGGCTGGACCGTCACCTGCGATTCCGCCGAGTCCGTCGCCGCACTGCAGTGGGCCCAGGACTCGATCTACAAGGACAAGTGGGCCGGGGTCTCTTCCAAGGAAGCCGCGGACGACTTTGCCGCGGGCATCACCTCAACCACCATCTCCTCCACCGGATCGCTCCTCGGCGTCCTGAAGTCCGCCAAGTTCAACGTGGGGGTCKGCTACCTCCCTGGCGGCCCGAAAGCCGAAAGCGGCGTCTGCCCCACGGGCGGGGCCGGGCTCGGCATTCCCAGCGGTGTCAGCAAGGAAGTCCAGCTCGCGGCGGCTACGTTCCTGAAGTTCATGACCGAACCGGAAAACACGGCGGCGTTCTCCGCGGCCACCGGCTATATGCCCACCCGCCTGTCGGCCGACATGGGGGCCGTGCTGGCCAAGACCCCGCAGATCAAGACCGCCATGGACCAGCTCGCTGTGACCCGGGTCCAGGACAACGCCCGGGTGTTCCTGCCCGGCGCGGACCAGGAGATGGCCAAGGCCGCCGCCGCGATCCTCACCCAGCAGGGCGACGTCAAGGCCACCATGGCCGGGCTAAAGACGACCCTCGAGGGGATCTACACGAAGGACGTGAAGCCGAAGCTCACAAGCTAACGGCGCGTCCCTCCCAACTAGCTMGCAGCAGCGGCCGTTTTGAGCACTCATAACGGCCACAACTGCGAGCTAGTTGGGTTAAGTGGGTCAGGGAATCGGGACGGGTACGACGCCGAGCGGGGCCAGTTTCGCCGCTCCGCCGTCCGGCGCCGAGAGGACCCAGATGCCTTTGTCATGGACGGCTACGGAATGCTCCCACTGGCAGGAGCGCTTGCCGTCAGTGGTGACCACCGTCCAGTCGTCGTCGAGCACGGCGGTGTCGATGCTGCCGCGGACCAGCATGGGCTCGATTGCAAGGCACAGTCCGGGGCGGATCTTCGGCCCGCGGTGKCCGGTGCGGTAGTTCAGGACGTCCGGGGCCATGTGCATCTCGGAGCCRATGCCGTGGCCCACGTAGTCCTCGAGGATGCCCAGCGGCTTGCCCGGCACCGAGGAGACGTAGTCGTCCACCGCGTTGCCGATGTCGCCGACGAACTTGCCGGTCGCCAGCGCGGCGATGCCCCGCCACATGGCTTCCTCAGTGACCTCGGACAGGCGCACGTCTTCGGGATCKGGGGTGCCGACAATCACGGTCCGGGCGGAATCGGAGTGCCAGCCGTCCACGATCGCGCCGCCGTCGATCGAGATGATGTCGCCGTCCGCCAGGACCCTGCTGCCGGGGATGCCGTGGACCACTTCCTCATTTACCGAGGTGCAGATGGTGGCCGGGAAGCCGTGATAGCCGAGGAAGTTGGATTTGGCGCCGGCGTCCTGGAGCACGGCCGAGAACACCTCGTCCAGCCGGGCGGTGGTGACGCCCGGAGCGGCCGCGGCAACCGCGGCATCCAGTGCCCGGCTCAGGACAAGCCCGGMCTCATGCATGGTGCGCATCTGGGCGTTGGTCTTGTATTCAATGCGGGGCTGGCCGAATGCCATCTCTACCTCAGTGCTTCATCTCGCGGCCCGGGCGGGTTTCCTCCCGGGCCTCCACTACGGGTCATCAGTTCAAGTCTTCAAACTCTATTCTCCCGCACGGCCGCGGCTGTCCGGAACGGAGGCGCCGGGGCGCCAAGGCGGCCGGCGMCCCGGGCTCCCCCGCATGCGGTCTCCACCGTCGGCCCGCAGGCACCAGCAAACGCCGAAGGGCGCGTCCCGTACACGTGGTACGGGACGCGCCCTTCGGGAACAGCAGGAGTGGATTAGGCGGCCTGGGCCGACTTGATCGCTTCCATGACGCGCTCGGTGACTTCATCAATGCCGCCGATGCCGTCCACCTGGGTCAGGATGCCGCGCTCGGCATACTTCTGCACAACGGGTTCGGTCTGGCCGTGGTAGAGGTCCAGCCGGTGACGGATAACGCCTTCGTTGTCGTCGCTTCGGCCGGTTTCCTTGGCACGGCCCAGGAGCCGCTTGACCAGTTCTTCATCGTCCGCKGTCAGCTGCAGGACGACGTCGAGCTTCTGGTCGCCGTCGGCCAGGATCGAGTCGAGGTAGTCCACCTGCGCGGTGGTGCGCGGGTAACCGTCCAGCAGGAAGCCGGGTTCGACGTCGTCCTCGCTGAGGCGGTCGCGCACCATCTTGTTGGTGACACTGTCCGGAACGAAGTCGCCGGCGTCCATGTACTTCTTGGCCTCGACGCCCAGCGGCGTCTCACCCTTGACGTTGGCGCGGAAGATATCTCCCGTGGAGATCGCAACGACGCCGAGGCGCTCCGAAATGCGTTCCGCCTGCGTTCCCTTGCCGGAGCCGGGAGGTCCGATAATCAACATTCTCGTCATCGCAAAAGCCCTTCGTAGTGACGTTGCTGTAGTTGCGCATCAATCTGCTTTACGGTCTCCAGACCGACGCCCACCATGATCAGGATCGAGGTGCCGC
>NZ_JBFTHK010000096.1:0-16294 GCF_056394205.1 Arthrobacter sp. 10T413_2
AACACGCGCCGTGCCCCCGAGTCGTGGAGKATCCACTCGACCTGGCTGGCGGAGGAGGTCTCGTACACCGGAACCGTGACGCCGCCGGCAAACCAGATGGCAAAATCCACCACTGTCCACTCATACCGGGTCGCGGACATGACTGCCACAGTGTCGCCCGGGGTGAGTCCGCCGGCAATCAGGCCCTTGGCCAGGGCGGTGACCTGGTCCAGGAACTGCTGGACCGGGACGTCGGTCCAGCCGCCGGGACCCTTGCGGGAGTAGAGGGCGTGCACAGGGTCCTTCGCGTGCTGCTCCAGGAGCAGGTCGGTCACGTTGCTCTCCGGGTCCAGCTCCACGAGCAGTCCGGTGCTTGCTTCTCTCACAGYCGAGTCTCCATTCCAGGTCCGCCCGGAGTTCGACGGACGTTCCCCTGCAATCCTGCCTTAGATCCAGGAAGGCATCCACATCCGCAGGCGCCATTCCTGGTACGGGATCACCTCGCCGGTCCAGACCGGGTAGAAGAACGCGGACAGCAGCACGGCGGCCACCACAAACAGCGCAACCAKGCAGAACCCGGACCGCCGTCGCCCGAGGKGGTCGCTGCGCTGGCCAAGGACCAGGCCCAGGCAATAGACCAGCGCCAGCACCAGGAACGGTTCGAAGGACACGGCGTAGAAGAAGAAGGTGGTGCGCTCCGGGTACATGAACCAGGGGAGGTAGCCGGCCGCYACCCCGGCCAGGACCGCGCCGGCGCGCCAGTCGCGGCGGCCCGCCCACCAGAACAGCAGGATGACCAGAGACACGGCCGCGCCCCACCAGATCAGCGGGTTGCCTACCGAGAGGATGGCGGAGGTGCAGTTGCTGAGGTCGCAGCCGGGGGTGCCCTTGGCGGGGGATTCATAGAAGAAGGACGTCGGCCGGCCCATGACCAGCCAGGTCCAGGCACTGGCCTCGTAAGGGTGGTCGGAGCTCAGGCCCTGATGGAACTTGTACGCCTCCAGATGGTAATGCGCCAGGGACCGCACGGCGTTCGGCAGCCAGCCCCACTCGGCCGAGGGGTTGGTCTCGGCCCAGTGCCGGAAGTACGCGTCCTTGGACAGGAACCAGCCCGTCCATGTGAAGCCATAGACCACCGCCGCCACCGGAACGATGGTCAGGAAGGCCGGGACGCCGTCTTTGAGGATGCCGCCGCTGATCCAGGCATGCACGCCGGCGATGCGCCGCGCGCTGAGGTCCCAGAACACGGTCAGCAGGCCGAAACCGGCCAGGAAGAACAGCCCGGACCATTTCGTCCCCACGGCCAGGCCCAGGCAGATGCCGGCCGCGAGACGCCACCAGCGGATGCCGAGCCAKGGTCCGGACGTGAGCTGCAGCGCCGAGGKACGTCCCGTGGGAGAAGCTGCGGCCTGCCGGCCGAGCCGGGCCKCCAGACGCCGCCGGCCGTCGTCGCGGTCCATCAGCAGGGCACCGAACGCGGCAAGGAGCCAGAACATGAGGAAGATGTCCAGCAACGAGGTCCGGGACATCACAAGGTGGTGGCCGTCCACGGCAAGCAGGACGCCGGCAACCGCGCCCAGCGTCAGGGAACGGAAGAGTTTCTGCGCGATCAAAGCCAGCAGGAAGATGGACAGGGTMCCCGTCAGAGCCGCACCGAACCGCCAGCCGAAGGGGTTGTCCGCGCCGAACAGCCACATGCCCGCGGCAATCATCCACTTGCCGACCGGCGGGTGCACCACATACTCCGGGGAGCTCAGGAGCACGCCGGGGTTGCCTGCAATGAAGGAGTCGTTCGCCCGGTCGGGCCAGCTGCGCTCGTAGCCGCTGACCAGCAACGAATACGCGTCCTTGACGTAGTAGGTTTCGTCAAAGACCAGGTTGCGGGGTGTGTCCAGCCGGACGAACCGCAGGATGCCGCCCAGTGCCGCCGTGAGGGCGGGAATGAGCCAGTACCAKAGCCGCAGCGAGGCCGGGTAGTCCCGCCAGCTTTGGATACTGCCGATCAGGCGTTCCTTGAGGGCCTCCGTGGTGAAAGCCTCGGCGGGGCGGCCGATCCAGCGGTGCCCCTCGAGATTGCGGCCGGTGCGGACGCGGCCGTGGGCCTGGCTGCCGGCGCTGCCGCTGTTCGGCCCTGTTGACGGCGATGCGGCGGCGCCGGCCTCGGGCGGGAGCGTGGGGGTCTGGGTCACGTTGCCCATGCTACCTTTCGCGGCTGTGCTCGTCKGGCCGTGCCGCGGCGGCAGTAGGCTGGTCATGTGGACCACGAACCGAGTACTTCCCCCCATCTTGATCTTCGCTCCGAAGACAGCACCGACGGCGCCCTTCCCGTTGACGAAGCCGCGCCCGGCACTGTTCCGGCCGCTGTTCCGGCCGTTGGCGGACCCGGCCGCATCGTCCTCGCGGCGACGCCGATCGGAAACACCGGCGATGCTTCGGCGCGGCTCGTGGAGCTGCTCACGACGGCGGACATCGTCGCCGCCGAGGATACGCGGCGGCTGCACCGGCTCGTGCAGACCCTGGGCATCACGGTGGGCGGCCGGATCATCAGCTATCACGAGCACAATGAGGCCGCCAAGACGGCTGACCTGCTGGACCAGGTCCGGTCCGGCAAGACCCTGGTCATGGTGACCGACGCCGGCATGCCGTCCKTCTCGGACCCGGGGTTCCGGCTGGTTGAAGGCGCTGTGGCGGCCGGGCTCACCGTCACCGCTGCCCCCGGGCCCTCCGCCGTGCTGACCGCCTTGGCCCTGTCCGGCCTGCCGACCGACCGCTTCTGCTTCGAAGGATTCCTGCCCCGCAAGGCAGGCGAACGCTCCTCGCGGCTGGYAGACCTCGACGCCGAACGGCGCACCATGGTGTTTTTCGAGGCGCCGCACCGGCTCGAKCCGATGCTGAGGGCGCTGCGGGAACGGTTCGGCGCCGACCGCCGGGCCGCCGTCTGYCGGGAACTCACGAAAACGTATGAAGAAGTCATCCGCGGCACCCTGCGCGAACTGCTCGAATGGGCGGAGTCAAACGAGGTGCGCGGMGAAATCGCCGTGGTGGTGGGCGGCGCTCCTGAACGCGAACCGGGACGCCCCGAGGACCACGTGGCCGCCGTCAACGGCCTGATCGCCCAGGGCATCCGGCTGAAGGAAGCCGTCGCCGCGGTGGCCGAGGACGCGAAAGTCAGCAAGCGCGAACTCTACTCCGCGGTGCTCGCCGCGCGGTGATCCCGGAGACGGGTTCCGGGGCGGCCCGGGGCCTCGCCGGCCGCCGCGGGCCGGGTTCCCCATGGGTTGTGCAGCTGCACAGCATTTTCCGGATCGCGTAGTGCGCGCATGCATAGACTTGCCCGTGAGCGCGGCAGTACCGTGGCAGTAATCCAGGCGGCCGGCCCTACGGGAACGAGCGCCTCAACCGGCACGCAGTGCCAATAAATCATYACAAGCTAGAGCCAAAAAGCTAGTGCCAACAAACTAGTGCCAACCGAATTGCTGACGAGGGAGTCGTTGTGACTGTAACTGCCCAGCCTATTGTTTCCGCGGAGCGGGAGAGGGCCCTGCTGGCCTCGGTCCCGACGGGCCTGCTGATCAACGGCGAATGGCGTCCGGCCGCGTCCGGGAAGACCTTCCAGGTCGAGGACCCCGCCACCGGCCAGGTGCTGCTGAGCATCGCCGACGCCGGCCCCGAGGACGGCAAAGCGGCCCTGGACGCCGCCGCCGCCGCGCAGGAGTCCTGGGCCAAGGTCCCGTCGCGCGAACGGGGGGAAATCCTGCGCCGCGCGTTCGAACTCGTGACCGAGCGGGCCGAGGACTTTGCGCTCCTGATGACCCTGGAGATGGGCAAGCCGCTGGCCGAGGCCCGCGGCGAGGTCACCTACGGCGCGGAATTCCTGCGCTGGTTCTCCGAGGAATCCGTCCGCGCGTTCGGCCGCTACTCGGTCTCCCCGGACGGCAAGTCCCGGCTGCTGGTGACMAAGAAGCCGGTGGGCCCGTGCCTGCTGATCACACCGTGGAACTTCCCGCTGGCCATGGCCACCCGCAAGATCGCCCCGGCCGTCGCCGCCGGCTGCACGATGGTGCTCAAGTCCGCGAACCTGACCCCGCTGACGTCCCAGCTGTTCGCTGCCGTGATGGTCGAGGCCGGCCTGCCCGCTGGTGTCCTGAACGTCATCCCGACTTCCACGGCCGGCRCCACCACGGGTCCGCTGATCAAGGATTCCCGGCTCCGGAAGCTGTCCTTCACCGGCTCCACGGAGGTCGGCCGCCGGCTGCTCGCCGACGCCTCCGAGACGGTCCTGCGGACCTCGATGGAGCTGGGCGGGAACGCCCCGTTCGTTGTGTTCGAGGACGCCGACGTCGATGCCGCCGTCGCCGGTGCGATGCTGGCGAAGCTGCGGAACATGGGCGAGGCCTGCACCGCGGCCAACCGGTTCATCGTGCACGAGTCCGTCGCGGACGAGTTCGCGGAGAAGTTCGCCGCGAAGATGGCGGACATGACCACCGCCCGCGGCACCGAGGCCGAGTCCAAGGTCGGCCMGCTCATCGATGCCAAGAGCCGGGACAAGGTCCACGAACTCGTCACCGACGCCGTGAACTCCGGTGCGGTCGCCGTGACCGGCGGCTCCGCCGTCGAGGGCCCGGGTTACTTCTACCAGCCGACCATCCTCAAGGGCGTCACCGAGGGTACCCGGATCCTGTCCGAGGAAATCTTCGGCCCCGTCGCCCCGATMATTACMTTCGACACCGAGGACGAGGCCGTCCGGCTCGCGAACAACACCGAATACGGCCTCGTGGCCTACGTTTTCACCCGGGACCTGAACMGGGGCATCCGGATGGGCGAACGCCTCGAAACCGGCATGCTCGGCCTGAACGCCGGCRTCGTGTCCAACGCGGCCGCCCCGTTCGGCGGCGTCAAGCAGTCCGGCCTGGGCCGCGAGGGCGGCCTCGAGGGCATCGAGGAATACCTCTACACCCAGTACATCGGCATCGCCGACCCCTACGCCGGCTAGGCACAGGGATCAGCCGGGCCTGATCCGCTGACGCGGATTCGCTGACACGGGACGGCTGACGCGGCCCCGATGACGGCGGCAGGCTAGCCGCGACGCACCCGGCGGACGGTATTGCGGATCTTCCCCCAGGATCCCGCGATGCCCCGCCGGGTGCTTTCTGCTGTCCGGGACAGGACCTGTCGGGCCAGCGGGAGGGCCCGCCGCCACCCGGACAGGACCGACGGCGGCAGCCAGTCCGCACGCAGCCGCACCAGGGGCTTCGCGTTGGCCCGAAGCGCGGCCTGCACCAGGGCAATCCTGGCCGCGGCGGAGTCGGCGGCGCCCGCAGCTCCGGCGGTGCCYGCGGATGCGGCGACGCCCGCAGGTCCGGCCGCTCCAGCCGGGCGGCCGTACCGCTCCCGTTCAAAGTCCTCCGTCAGGGCGGCCGCTGCCCGCTGGCCGGGCGTCTCCACTCCGCCGGGCTGTCCCAATGCCGCCGAGGCGTGCAGCCGCTCGGAGAAATGCCGCGGCGTCTCGCTCGCTCCCGGCGCCATGCCGTAGTCCGTGGCCAGGTCCCTCAGTTCGGCCCAGGCAGGAACGGCCGTTCCTGCCGGCGCGCCGCCCCTGCCATGGGGCGCCGCCGTCAGCCTGCGGCGCCGCACCCCGCTGCGCACCAGCCGCGGGGAGGCCACCAGGAGTGCCAGCAGCAGCACCGCTCCCAGACCGTAGAGCGCCTGTGCCGGGTGCGTATCCGCGGGGGTCCGGGCCCCGGCCGCCGGAAGGGGAACAGGGGCCAGGGTGGGGACCGGCGCCGGCGTGGAACGGTCCCCGGGGGTCAGGGCATCGTTGCGTTCATTGGTGCTGGCGCCGCTGGGCGTGGCGGCTGCCGTGGCGTACGCCGGAACTACGCCGCGGGAGGGCGTCGGCTCAAACGGGACCCAGCCGATGCCCTGGAAGAAGAGCTCCGGCCACGCATGGGCATCCCGGGAATCGACCTCGTACTCGGGCAGCGGACCCTGGCCCGCAACGGACACGGAGCCGCCGGTGGAGCGGCCCGGGGCGTAGCCCACGGCGATTCTGCTGGGAATGCCCTCCAGCCTGGCCATCACGGCCATGGCCGAGGCGAAATGAATGCAGTAGCCGCTCTTCTGGGTCAGGAAATCCGCCAGTACGGACAGACCGTTGCCGTCGTAGCCGCCCTGCACAGGGGACTGCAGGGAATACGTGAACTGAAGTGAACGCAGGTAAGTCTGGATGGCCATGGCGCGCGCATACGGCGTGGCGGCTCCGGCCGTCACGGTATCGGCCGTGGTGCGCACGATCTCCGGAACGTTCGAGGGCTGCCGGAGGAACAGCTCGGGGATCCCGCCGACCGGCTGTGAGGCCTCTGCCAGTACCCCGGCGGTKAGCTGAGGGCTGACGGAGGTAACCACGTACTGCTGGTCGCGGGAGTTCGTGTCGACCCCCTTGATGCTGAGCGTGGCCGGATCCCAGCTCCAGCGCCCTGTCAGCCCGCTGACCGACTCCGGCGCGTAGGGTGCGGGGAGGTAGGGACTCGTGAACTGGCCGGTGTTGACCGCCGTGACCACGCGAAGCTCCGTTGCGGCGCTCTCAAACCCGGAGTCGATCCTGCCGGTACCCAGCCGCCGGGTGGACTCCCGGTCATCCGGTGCCCAGGTGTCGCCGTCGAAGTTATCCACGGTGACCGAACGAAGGTACGGCGTCGTCGGCGCGTTCGTGGCAAAGGTGATCCGGCCCTCGCCCGAGGGGCTGCGCAGGCTGCTGCCGAGGCTGATCATCGGATTCAGGCCGGTTGCGCTGCCGAACGGGTTCAGCMGCGAGCCCTGCGGAAACGTGCCCTGGTCGAAACCCGGGATGACCGGCTGCAGCAGCAACGTCAGGGTCAGCGCCATCCCGGCCGTGACMGCGCCGCGCCGGATTTGTCCCGGGTCCCGGGCGGTATCGGCGCCGGTGCGGGCATMCGGTGTGAACCAGTGGCTGCAGCCCAGGATCAGCAGATAGCCGACGGMGGCCCCGAGGAACCCGAGCACGCCCACGCTCTGCGGCTTGACCATGGCCGGCACCACGAGGATGGCCAGGATCCCGAGTCCGCTCGTGGCCGGMAGCGCCAGCGGGAATGCGAGGGCATCCACGAGGATCACCAGCAGCCCGAGCACGGCGCAGATCAGCATCACGATTCCGGCGTTGGGAGCCACCGGCGTGCTCTCGGCGAGCACGGTTTCGCCGGCCCGGCGGAGGAACCTTCCCAGGTAGTCCATGGTCTCGGCCGACGGGATGAACCCGGCAATGCTGTGCTGCCTGAAGAAGGTGAAGGTCAGGACCAGGATGAGCGCCGCCAGCCCGCCGGCAGCCACGAGCCACGTCCGCGCTCGCAGTGACCGCAGCATCGCCATGCTGAAGGCGACGGCAAGGACGGTGGTGAACACCGGGGAGTACCAGGCCCACCCGCGCAGGACGCCGTTGAAGCCGAKGGCAGCACCCGCGACGGCCACCGCKACGGCGGTCCCCATTACCCAGGGCTGGGCGCCGGGCCCGGCCCTGCGGGACGCCGCGCCGGGGGACAGGACCGTCGGTTCTTCTGTGCCGKAGGGGCCGGCGTCGGACCCGGTGCGGCGCTGCGGTGCGAGGGTCATGGCCTGCCCCCTGCGCCGCGGCGGACGTCGGCGGCAGCGGCCATGGCCGGGTCCGCCTGGTCGAAGGCCGCCCATGCGTCGGGCAACGATGTCCGGGCCGATACCGCCACGGCCCGCCATCCGCCCAGCCGCAGTGCCTCCAGTGCCCCGGACACTTMACCGGAGTCGTCCGACTGGTCCGTGACCAGCAGCGCGAAAGCGTTCGCGCCGAACGCTGCCGCCGGGGACAGCGCCCGGGCCTCGGCGGGCGTCAGGCTGCCCAGGACGGCCAGGATCGGACCCCGCAGMCGGTGGGCGGAAAGCTTGTCCAGCAGGGCGTCACCGAAGGCCTGCGGCACGGACCCTGAGGCTTCCCCGGAGCGGGCTGYCTCCTGCCCGGGGACGCCGCCGGGCTGCGGGCGGGGGCCGTGGGCGCGGTTGCGGTGCAGGTGGGTGTGGTGCGGGCCGGAGAGTTGGATGGCGGCCAGGCTTTCCGMGATGGACTGCAGTCCGGATGCTCCCGTGTACTCCTCGGCCTCGGGATCGGGAGCGGACGGCGACTGCCGGAAGGCGGGCGCGCCCGCGCTGTCCAGGAACCGCAGGGAGTAGTTGCGGTCGGCGAGGTGCACGCCGATCGACATTGCCGCTGTGACGGCCCATTCGAAGGCGTCGCAGGTCAGCAGCTCATGGCTGGACCCGTCCCCGGCTCCGGCGTGCCCGGAGTGGGAGCGGCCGGCCGCAGAAAAGCCGCCGTGACCCAACACTCCGTGCGGGTAGGCCGAGAGGCGCTGGTCCAGGATGATGGTCGCCTCGGGGGTCGTGACGGATTCCTCCTGCCGCACCATGAGGGCCCCGTGGCGGGCGGTCGCGGCCCAGTGGACCCGGCGCATCGGATCCCCGTGACGGTATTCGCGGGTCATGACGTCGTCGTCGCTCGGATTGGCCCGGACCCGGGTGGCCGTAACGCCGTCGTGTCCGCGGGCACCGGCGAGCCCCGTAGCGGGAAGCTCGACGGCGGCGGGCGTCACGGTGAGGAGGTCGCCGTCGTCGATTGCGTGGCGGTGGAAGGACAGGCCGAAGGGGTCGCTGAACTCTGCCGTGACGGGCCCGATCCGGAATTGGCCCCGTTTGGCCGAGCGAAGGTGGTATTCGTAGCGGCTTGTGCCCCCGGCCGCCGTGCGGGCGGGGAAGCGGAAGGCGGGGGACTCGCCGAACCGGGCCGGCAGGTGTTCCTCCATGATCGCGTGGCCCGCTCCCGCCCCGCTCCGTGCCACGGCCAGCCGCACCGTGGCGCGCGCGGACGTCTCGACCGGCGACGGACTGAACTCGCGGTAGACGCGAAACTTCGGCTTCAACACTCGGGTTCCGGCCAGCGACAGGAGCGGCAGGATCAGGAGCAGCACGGCCAGGGCCAGCAAATCCCGGCGCCCCATGATCTGCGCGGCCAGCAGGAAGATCGCACCCGCGCCGAGCAGGCCCCAGCCGCGGGTGCTGAAGATATGTCCCGGGAACCGATCCCTCCACGCCACGGCGGAACCGTTGCCTAGCGCGGATTCGGCTGTTGGGCCGGCGGCGCGGCCGCCATGGCCGAGGCCTTGTTCCGGCCGGGGCGTCCGGTGCCGGTGGCTGCCCCCGTCACCTCCGGGGTGACGGGGATTTTGCCGATGATGGCACGGATGACGCTTTGCGGCGTCTCGCCCGTGCTGGCGGCCTTGCGGTCGAGGATGATCCGGTGGGCGAGCACGGCCTCGGCGACGCTGATGATGTCGTCCGGCAGGACGAAGTCCCGGCCATCGAGTGCGGCCGTGGCCTTCGCCGCGCGCAGGAGCTGCAACATGGAGCGGGGGCTGGCGCCGAGCCGGAGCAGACCGCTTTCACGCGTGGCCCGTCCCAGGGCCACCGTGTACTCCTTGATGGACCGGGACACGTAGACCTGCTGCACGGTGGCAATCATGCCGGCCACTTCCGCGGCGGTGACCACCGCCGTCACGCGGACCAGCGGGGAGGACGCCTGATGGGTTTCCAGCATCTCCATCTCGGACTCCCGGTCCGGGTAGCCCATCGAGATCCGGGCCATGAAACGKTCCCGCTGCGCTTCGGGAAGCGGGTAGGTGCCCTCCATCTCAATGGGGTTCTGCGTCGCCACCACCATGAATGGCTCATCCAGCCGGTAGGACGTGCCGTCCACCGTGACCTGGTGCTCCTCCATGCACTCCAGCAGAGCGGATTGGGTCTTGGCGGAGGCGCGGTTGATTTCGTCCCCGATAACGATGTTCGCGAACACCGCGCCGTGCCGGAATTCGAAGGACCGGGTCGCCTGGTTGTAGATGGATACGCCCGTGACGTCGGATGGAAGCAGGTCCGGGGTGAACTGGATCCGGCTGACGGAACAGTCGATGCTGCGGGCCAGGGTCTTGGCCAGCAGGGTCTTGCCGACCCCCGGGACGTCTTCCAGGAGCAGGTGGMCCTGGGCCAGGAGCACCGTGAGCGCCAGCTTTGCCGCTTCKGCCTTGCCGTCGATCACCGTATTGATGGCAGAGAGGATCCGGGTGCTGGCGGAGTGGAAGTCGCCGGCGTCCATGGCTGCCGGCGCCTGCGGGGAGGAGCGGTGTCCGGCTGGCGCTGCGTCAACGGTGTMGGCATCYACGGCGGGGCGGCCCGGGAAGCTCCGTCCTTCGGGGAGGGTGTCGTCTAGGGAAGTGCGGTGGTAATCCATCGGCAGCCTTTCAGCCCTGGTGGGTCCCGGAACGGACCGGCAACGGCCGCCGGGMCCCGCAGTGGGGTTCGCCTGTTTCCTTACGGTGAAATAACAGAGTACTTACAGACTACTAACACAACTGCMGGGCCTKACAGAGAGTTCCGGGTAAATCCGGGCGCCCGTTAGGGTGGAAGAATGCTCAATCCCCTCACCCCCGTCCCGTTCCGGTCGCCCGGAAATGACGGTACCGGACGCAGCGGCTATCCCCCGGCACCGGAACCGCTGCCCGTCCCGGTGATGGACAACCACACCCATCTGGACTTTCCCGACGCGGAGCTGTCCGTGAGCATCACGGACGCCCTCGACGCCGCGGCTGCCGTGGGCGTCCAGGGGGCGGTGCAGGTGGGGTGCGACCTCGAATCGTCACGGTTCACGGTCAAGGCCGTCGAGCTCGATGCGCGGCTCCTGGGCGCAGTCKCGCTCCACCCCAACGATGCCCCCKACTACGCCCGCCGCGGCGAACTGGACAGCGCCCTGGCMGAAATCGAGGCCCTGGCCGCCCACCCGCGGGTCCGGGCGATCGGTGAGACAGGGCTGGACTTCTTCCGGACCGAGGGGGAGGGTCTGGCCCACCAGCGCTATTCGTTCCGCCGCCACATCGACATCGCCAAACGGCTCGGACTGACGCTGCAGATCCACGACCGCGACGCCCACGACGACGTMGTCCAGGTGCTGCGCGAAGAAGGAGCGCCTGAGCGTGTGGTGTTCCATTGTTTCTCCGGCGACGAGGAGCTCGCCAGGACGTGCAACGCGGAGGGCTGGTACATGTCCTTTGCCGGGACCGTGACCTTCAAAAACGCGTCCAACCTGCGGGCCGCCCTGGCCATCGCGGAGCCGACCCGGATCCTGGTCGAGACGGACGCGCCGTTCCTCACGCCGCACCCGCACCGCGGGCGCCCGAATGCGAGTTACATGGTTCCGTACACGGTTCGGGCGATGGCCGATGTGACTGGATCGGAGCTTTCCGGACTGTGCGCGCAGATCGCCGAAAATTCCGTGCGGGCATACGGATCCTGGGCCTGAAACGGTCACTTTCGGCCTCCGCGAAAGCATACCGGGTATGCACGAATTCTTGGCTGCTTTATAACGCTACGGTTACAGTGGTCAACTATTAGCCGGGGTCGGGGAAGGCCTACGGATAATTTCACTGAAGCAGGGCGTGCATCGTKGCAAACAAACCACATGTKCGCTCTCGTTTTGGGTGAGGCAGTGCACGCATCTTCCGTGACGCTCCGGACCCTAMCGGAGCCGCMCCTGGCGCGCTCACGGCGGGTGGTCGCGTGCATTTATCCCCGTGCCCGGAAGGTCCAAGAGATTCGGGCAATCGTGGTCAAGTTCTTCACATCGGACGGCAAGATCAGCTTCGTCAAAGTTGGCTCCCAGCTCGTAGTGCTGGTGGCACTGGTGCTGGGCCTCGTGGCCTTCGTAGGCAACAACAAGACGATCACACTCAACGTGGACGGCAAGGTCAGCTCCGTCCAGACCTTCGGCGGAACCGTCGCAGAGGTCGTCAAGGGTGCCAAGGTTGAACTGCAGCCAGCCGACCGGGTGTCGCCTTCGGCGGACTCCCACGTGCAGGACGGATCAGTCATCAACGTCAACCTCGCCAAGGCCGTCAAGGTCAGCCTGGACGGCGCCGAACGGACCATCAACACCACATCGCCCACCGTCGAGGGGCTCGTGACCGAACTCGGCGTCGCCAGCGCCTCTCAGGTGTCTGTGCCCAAGGACTCCCAGCTGGCCGTCTCCGGTTCCTTCGTTGCCATCTCGACGCCGAAGACCGTGAGCATCGTCGCGGACGGCAAGGCGGCCAAGACCACCACGACGGAGGCCACCGTGGCCAAGGTGCTCGAGGACGCCGGGCTGTCGCTCGGAGCCAGCGACCGCGTCTCCCAGCCCGGGAACGCGCCGGTGGTCAACGACATGGTCATCAAGGTTTCCCGCGTCGATGTCAGCAAGACGGCCAACACCACCGAGCCTGTCGCCTTCGAAACGCTCACCACCGAAAGCGCGGACATGTTCAAGGGTGAGAAGACCGTCACCCAGGCCGGCGTCGCCGGTACCACCACCAAGAGCTTCAAGCTGGTCCTCGTAGACGGCCGCGAGGCCGCCCGGACCCTGGTCTCCGAGACCGTCAGTGCCCAGCCGGTCACCGAGAAGGTCACTGTGGGCACCAAGGAAAAGCCCCAGCCCGCGGCCAACACCGGTGCAGGCGCACCCGCGATGATGAACCAGGGCATGTGGGACAAGATCGCGCAGTGCGAGTCCGGCGGCAACTGGTCCATCAACACCGGCAACGGCTACTACGGCGGCCTGCAGTTCGACGTCCGGACCTGGCTTGGCGCCGGCGGCGGCGCCTACGCCCCCAACGCCGCTGCGGCCACCAAGGCCCAGCAGATCGACATCGCCAACCGCGTCTACGCGCAGCGCGGCCTTGGTCCCTGKGGCTGCGGCTGGGCCGCCTCCAGCTAAGACGCCCAACTGGCATTCCCTGCTGGCACGCCCAGCCGGCTCGTGACTGCCGGCTGATGACCGCCCGCCGCTGACCGTCCGTCTGCCGCCGGCCGCTGACCACGGCCGCGGTGAGACGCACAGGCCGGGTCCGGATCCCTCCGGGCCCGGCCTGTGGCGTACCGGCGCCGGGATAGGATACCTAGGTGACTGAACCGAGCCCCTCCGCCCCCGAAAGCCTGCCGTCAGCGGCGCCCGCACCGCTGATGGGCGCCTCCGATATCCGCCGGCTGGCTGAGGAAATCGGCGTGCGGCCCACGAAGACCCTGGGCCAGAACTTTGTCATCGACGGCAATACCATCCGGCGCATCGTGGCCGCCGCGGACATTCGGGCCGATGAGACGGTCCTCGAAGTGGGGCCCGGTCTCGGGTCGCTGACCCTTGGCCTGCTGGACGCCGCCCGKGCCGTGGTCGCCGTCGAAATCGATCCGGTCCTGGCCGGGCGGCTGCCGGCCACGGTKAACCAGTGGCGGCCGAACGCCGTCGGGAATTTTCACCTCGTCCTGGCCGATGCCATGAGGGTCACGGAACTGCCCGCGGAACCGACCGCGCTCGTGGCGAATCTTCCCTACAACGTCGCCGTTCCCGTGGTCCTGCACCTCCTGCAGCACTTCCCGAGCCTGCAGCATGGCCTCGTCATGGTCCAGGACGAGGTCGCCGACCGCCTCGCGGCGGGGCCCGGTTCCAAGACTTACGGCGTGCCTTCGGTCAAGGCCGCCTGGTACAGCAGCATGCGCAAGGCCGGCGTGATCGGCATGAACGTCTTCTGGCCGGCCCCCAAGATCCATTCCKGGCTGGTTGCTTTCACGCGCCGCGAACCCCCTGTCACGGCTGCCACGAGGGAACAGGTTTTCGCCGTGATCGACGCCGCCTTCGCGCAGCGGCGCAAGACGCTGCGGGCGGCACTGGCCGGCTGGGCCGGCAGCGCCGCCGAGGCCGAACGCTGCCTGCGGGCCGCCGGCGTCGACCCCTCCGCCCGCGGTGAAGTGATCGATATTGCGGCGTTCGCGAGGATCGCCGAAGCCCACGCGCAGCAGGAGTCCTGAGTTCCCGCTGAGTTCCTTTGGAGCCCGCTGTGAGTCCTTTGTGAGTCCTTTGTAAGCCATCCGGGGGCCGTCCCGTGCTTGGAGCCGGGGCCGGGATGCCATAGCGTGGAGCCATGAACGCAGTGAGAGGGCGCTTTGCCGCGAGGACTGTCCGGGTCAAGGCTCCAGGCAAGGTCAATGTCTCACTGGACGTCGGACCCCTGCGGCCGGACGGCTACCATTCGGTGGCCAGCGTCTACCTGGCMGTCTCGYTCTACGAGGAAGTGGCCGCCACCAGCACTGATACCGGCGGGATCACCGTCAGCATCAGCGATGCGAGCACCCTGGACCTGGATGGCGTGGACATCCCGCTGGATCACCGCAACCTGGCCTACAAGGCGGCGGCGATTATGGCCGACGTCTCGGAGCACGCCACCGGGGTCCACCTGGAGATCACCAAACGTGTGCCCGTGGCCGGCGGCATGGGCGGCGGGTCCGCGGACGCCGCAGCCACCCTGCTGGCCTGCGACGCCTTGTGGAACAGCGGGCTGTCCCGCGATGAGCTGGCCCACCTGGCCGCCGAACTCGGCGCCGACGTCCCGTTCTCGCTTCTGGGCGGCACCGCCGTCGGGTTGGGACTGGGCGACGACCTTTCACCGGCCCTCGTCAAGGCCCAGACCGACTGGGTCCTGGTCGCGGCCGACTTCGGCCTGTCCACCCCGGAKGTCTACCGGACCCTGGACCGGCTGCGCTCGGCGGAGGGCGTCACGGCGGAGGAGCCGGTCGCCGTCGACCCCGGCGTCCTCACGGCCCTGCGCGGCGGCGACGCCGACGCCCTGAGCCGTGTGCTGGTCAACGACCTCCAGCGCGCCTCGATCGAACTGGCTCCGGGCCTGCGCGACACGTTGGGGCGCGGCGAGGCATGCGGCGCGATCGCGGGAATCGTCTCGGGCTCCGGACCCACCGTCGCCTTCCTCGCGCACAGCCCCGCGGCCGCGGCCRGACTCGCCGAGGACCTGCGCCACCATGGCCTGGATGCGATGGCGGTCCACGGCCCGGTGCACGGCGCCCGCATCATCTCCGATACGCTCCTTTAGGAGCTTTTGAYGCACCGCATCTCATAACTTCACCGCAACACCTCACCGATACACCTAAGAAAGCAGTTCCCAGTGGCACACCTGCTCGGCGGCGAGAACCTCACGGTCTCGTATGCAACCCGCACCGTCCTCGACGGCGTAACCCTAGGCCTGGAAGAGGGCGACMGGATCGGCATGGTGGGCCGCAACGGCGACGGCAAGTCGACGCTCATGCGCCTGCTGGCCATGCGAGCCACCCCGGATTCGGGCCGGGTGACCAAGCGCAGTGAAGTCAATATCGGCTACCTGGACCAGAGTGACGTCCTCGACGGCGACCTCACCGTCGGTGCGGCCATTGTCGGCGACAAGGCGGACTACGAATGGGCCCGCAATCCGCAGATCCGCGAGGTAATGGGCGGTCTCGTGTCCGACGTCGACTGGCATGCCAACGTGCATGCTCTCTCCGGCGGCCAGAAGCGGCGGGTGGCCCTGGCCAAGCTGCTGATCGAGGATCACGACGTCATCATGCTCGACGAGCCCACCAACCATCTCGACGTCGAAGGCGTCGCCTGGTTGTCCCGGCACCTGAAGACCCGCTGGCGGCCCAACCAGGGCGCCTTCCTCGTGGTCACCCACGACCGCTGGTTCCTCGACGAAGTCTGCAACAAGACCTGGGAAATCCACGACGGCATCATGGATCCGTTCGAGGGCGGCTACGCCGCGTACGTCCTGGCCCGGGCCGAACGCGACCGCTCCGCCTCCGTGATGGAAGGCAAACGCCAGCAGCTGGTCAAGAAGGAACTCGCCTGGCTGCGCCGCGGCGCCCCGGCCCGCACCGCCAAGCCCAAATTCCGGATCGAGGCCGCCAACGCCCTGATCGCCGACGTCCCCGAACCGCGCGACTCGATGGCGCTGAGCAAGATGGCCACCGCCCGGCTCGGCAAGGACGTCCTTGACCTGGAAAACGTGTCCCTCGACTTCCTCGGCGGCGAGGCCGGGCAGAAGCTCTTCGACAACATCACCCTGCGCCTCGCTCCCGGCGAGCGGCTGGGCCTGGTGGGCGTCAACGGCGCCGGCAAAACCACACTGCTTAAACTGCTCAACGGCGAGATTCAGCCCACCTMCGGCAAGGTCAAGCGCGGCAAGACCGTGGTCACCGCCGTCCTGACCCAGGAGGTCAAGGAGCTCGACGACGTCGCCGACCTGCGCGTCATCGAAGTGATCGAGCGGGAGAAGCGCTCCTTCAACGTCGGCGGCAAGGAGTTCACCGCCGGCCAGCTCGTGGAGCAGCTCGGCTTCACGAACCAGAAGCAGTGGACCCCGGTCAAGGACCTCTCCGG
>NZ_JBFTHK010000097.1:0-15843 GCF_056394205.1 Arthrobacter sp. 10T413_2
CGCAAGCAAAGATTCTTCGGTTTGTGTCGATCTGGCCTCGCGCCGTTCGACCTGGTGTCGATCTGGCCTCGCGCCGTTCGACCTGTGGGTGAGAAGGTCGAAGCGCGACCTTCCGGAATMAAGGAGCATKAGATGGCCAAGTACATGTTGATCATGCGGGCGACCGACGAGTCGTTCGCGAACTTCGCGAACACAGACTTCGCGGAGATCATGGAGAGCATGGGCAAGTTCAACGACGAGTTGATTCGTGCCGGTGTCCTGCTGGCGGCCGAGGGCCTGGACGATCCGAACGAGGGCGTTGTGGTCGATTTCACCGGCGAGACGCCGGTAGTCACCGACGGCCCGTACGGGGAGACCAAGGAACTGTTCGGCGGCTACTACATCCTCGATGTCGCGTCGAAGCAGGAAGCCGTCGAGTGGGCCAAGCGGGCGCCGCTCACGGCGGGTAGCAAGACCGAGATCCGCCGCGTGACGACGATCGACGAGTTCCCGCAGGACAACCAGTGGATCCAGAAGGAACGCGCCTGGCGCGAGCTGACCGGGCAGCTCTGAACCGACGGTGAGCACCGTGGAGGCGCGGGGCGCCGTCGAGGCGGTGTGGCGGATGGAGTCCGCCCGCATCGTCGGCGCCCTAGCCCGCTATACGGGCGACTTCTCGCTGGCCGAGGATCTCGCGCAGGAAGCCCTCGCCGAGGCGCTGGTCTCCTGGTCCGTAAACGGCGTGCCGGCCGAACCGGCAGGGTGGCTGCTCACCACGGGCCGCCGCCGTGCCATCGATGCCTTCCGGCGGCGCGCCGGGCGCGACGAACGCTACGCCCTCCTCGCCCGGGGCCTGGACGACTCGACGCCCGGAGCGGACGCGCTGTTCGACCCCGACGCGATTGATGACGACGTGCTCGGGTTGATGTTTATCTCGTGCCATCCCCTGCTGTCGAAGGAGGCACGGATCGCATTGACGCTGCGGGTGGTTGCCGGACTGGGCAGCGACGAGATCGCCAAGGCGTTCCTTGTTCCCGTGGCGACGATCCAGGCACGTATCACGCGGGCCAAGAAGACGCTGGCCGCCGCGCGGGTGCCATTCGCTGTGCCCGATAGGCAGGAGTTGACYGAGCGGCTCGGCTCGGTGCTTCAGGTCATCTACCTGATCTTCACGGAGGGCTCGTTCGCATCGGGCGGCGAGGAGTGGATCCGTACGGATCTGGCGGSCGAGGCCCGCCGGCTTGCCCGCGTACTGGTGCGGCTGGCGCCCGTGCCCGAGGTATTCGGGCTGCTCGCGTTGCTGGAACTCACGGCGGCCCGTTTTCCGGCCCGACTCGATGCGTCCGGCCGCCCGGTGCTTCTGGAGGACCAGGACCGGCGGCTGTGGGACCAGTCGGCGATCCGGCGCGGGCGTGCGGCGCTGGCGCGGGCCGTGGGGGCCGGACGTGGACTGGGCGCATACGGCCTCCAAGCCGCCATCGCCGAGTGTCACGCGGYGGCTCGTTCGGTTGCCGAAACGGACTGGCAGCGGATCGTCATCCTCTACGAGGCCCTCGGGCGGCTGACSCCTTCGCCCGTCATCGAACTCAACCGAGCGGTCGCGGTCGCGATGGCCGCCGGTCCCGCGGAGGGTCTCGAACTCGTGGACGCGATCGCGTCACGGGGCGAACTGACCGGATCGCACCTGCTCCCCGCGATCCGCGGCGAGATGCTCACCCGGCTCGGTCGTCGCGACGAAGCGCGGTCCGCACTTCTTCRGGCCGTTGAGCTGTKCGGGAACGCCGCCGAACGCGCGGCGCTTGAGCGCAAGGTCGACGGCGTCAGCCGACCGKAAAGGAGGCCCGCCGCCGGACCGGCGACGCACGAGGACCCCAGCAGTCGTTACCCRGATGCTTGACACGGTCGTTCGCCGGCGCCGGTTACCACCACAAGCCGGCACAGACCTGACGGTGATCCTCAACGGCCGTCCCGCCGAGCGATMCTCAAACGGGATAGCAGGGAGCTGCTATAGAGCCGGATCTCAGGGACATTATTGCGGGCAAGTGCGTKACAAAAATTCTCGCTCATCCATCTCGCGGAAAAGCTCCCACCGCGGGATGCCGGCGCACKGGGCCCTGCAGTCACGCGACTACGCCGCCGCAGCGCCGCGGCGTGGCATCCTTGGGGGATGGCACGAACCTGGTTGTCGGTGACGGTGGAACTGCTCAGTGGTCGTGGCGAGGAGCTGTGGCCATGGCCCGGGCGCATCTTCGCCGTCGGACCGTCGCACACCTTCATGGACCTCGCCAATGCCATCAACGATGCCTTCGCCCGATGGGACCGCTCACATCTGTCAATGTTCACCCTGGCCGACGGCCGGGTCATCACCGACGAAGAGACGGGAGCCGAAATGGCCTCATCGATCCGCGGCCCGATCATCGCACCAATCGACATCGCCGCTGCCAAGATCACCCGGACGCTGGAGCCGGGGGCTGAGTTTCAGTTCACGTTCGACCTCGGTGACGCCTGGACGCACCGATGCATGGTCGGGGAGGTGAAGGTCGACCCGCTGGAGGTATTGGGTGTCCGTCCTGATGCCCCCCTGCCTTACTGGGGCTGGGGCAGCATCCCGGACCAGTACGGGCGCCGGTGGGCAACCGACGACGGGGAGAGCCGGGCACCGGGGAAACCGAGCCAGCTGCACCCGATGCTGCTGCACGCCTGGCCCGCAGAGGTGCAGGTGCCCGGGCTCGACCTGTCCGAGCTGCGTGAAGCCATCGCGGCAACAGACGCGGCCCGCTTCCTCGCAGCGGTGACGGGATGCGATATCGATGACGCTCTGCAACAGGTGGGGGCCGGCATACCGATGGCGCTGGAACGGAGACGGAAGGAAGCCGAGCCGGTGGCACTGTCGGTCATCAACCGGCTGACGTGGCGCGACGGCGCCGGTGACCGGCTGCTGGCCGAGGACCTGCTGGCCTGTCTGCGCCGCGAGCCCCTGACAGGCAGCGTGGTGCCGGTAGACCTGGACATGCTCAGCACCGTGCTGGAAGGGGATCCCGAGCTGTCGACCGGTGGCTATCTCGACCTGCGCACCGGGCAGGTGTACGACGACGGCGCGACTGACCCGATGATGGTCGGGGAGGACGCCGCCATCGACGTGGAGGAGGAGCCGGAGCGTTGGCTTCGGCTCAACTGCACTGGTTCGCGGAACGGCTGGGGGGACATGGCGGCCTTCGCCGAGCGGCAGCACGATGAGACTCTCCGGGAGCGGCTGGAGCGGGCGATCGAGGGCAAAGGTGCCTTCTTCCGGTTCCGCGACCTTCTCCACGGCGAGAACCTTAGCGAACAGTGGTACGCCTTCTCCACCGACCGMCAGGTGGGCCGTGCCCGTGAGTTCCTCGCTGACAATGGCATCCGCGTGGGCTGACGAGCCGGGCCCGGTCAGCGCCGGCGCAAGACCGTGCCGCCCGCACCGTACCGAAGATTGCACCTGTGACGGTGATTGTGGCGGGGGTTGTGGGACAACATACGGGACGGCGAGGTTACGCGGCCGGCTGCCGTTTGCGGTCGGCGGGGGAGTGCCCCACCGGGGTCATCCTGGTTCCAAGGAAGTGGAATGCCCAGGACTGTTCCCCCGGAATGCGGCGACTCCCTTTAATTGACGAGGTGACTAATGAAATCGCTGTATTCCGCACAGACGAACGTCCGCGCCTTGGCTTCTGGCCGGAATTCTTGGGGCCCTCGTACGCAAACGCGATTGGGTACCGCGTTCCCCGCGGGTGGCTCTCACTGACTCCTACTTCAGCAGCTGCACGACCATCGTTTCAGTGTGGGCCGGATMGGGTGTCGGATCTCCGTAGATTTCCCAGGAGTGCCCGGCAGACTCCCTTTKATTCGCCGCCATCCACTCGTCGATCGCGTTGTATGCCTCGTTCATGCGATGGTACGGCCCACGGTGGACTGCCACAGCAGCCTCGCCCCCAGGCGTTTCGGTCGCGTAGACCTCGCCCGCCGTTTCAAAGGTGCGCGTGACTTCCACGCCGAATTCGCACAGAATGGGCGCGACGGGCTCGTCCGAGTGATGATAGACAAAGATGTTGTGGCCATCCGCCCACAGACCCGGCTGGCTGCGAATGAAGTCCCAGACCTTGCCCACCGCAGGTCCCCATGCCGAGCCGACTTCATTCGGTGCGACCTCGCGCCGGACGGCGGCCAGCGTGCGAGGGCGAACAATCTGCACGTTGACGAGGACGGTCATGCCGCGACAGTACATCACACCGCGCCGATGGACCTGCGCCCGGACAGGGAAGGGCCCCGGAGATATTGGGGGAGATCTCCGGGGCCCTTCTCGCACGATGATACCCTGCGGGGTATTCATCCGCGAGTATGTTTCTAGTGGGGAGCCGCCCCAGGTTGGGCGGCTACACGCCGTCGGCGCCCCGGCTCTGTCCAGATCCCGGCAGAGGCCCCACGGTCCCGAGCCGTCGGGAGGGACCCTGACGKTCTGCGGCGTGGAGGGTGGTTCCGGCCGGGTTTTCAGTCGTAGTCGGTGTCCGTGTCATCGTCGGTGAGGCGGCGGAAGTCTTGGGAGAGATACAGGGCCATCGCTGCCGGGTTGTTGTCCTCCACMGTGACCTTCACCGTGGTGCGGCCCATGGTGTGCAGGAGGTGCATGCAGTGTCGGAGGAGTCCTTCGGCCAGGCCCTGGCGGCGGTGGTCCGGGTGGGTGAAAAGTTCATCGATGATTGCTTCGCCGTCGCGTTCGGTGACGATGAGGGCGGCCGTGATTTGACCGTCGGGTCCGAAAGCCACGAGGGACGCTGCCTCGGTGGTGCGGCCGCTGCCCTCCTCGGTGGATGGGCCGATCCACACCGGGTCTCCGGCCCGCTGTCCGGGACGGTCGGCGTAGGCGTGCCGGTGCAGATCGGCCAGTTCGAGAAGATCATCGGGTTCCAGGGGCCGGACGGGGATGCGGGCCGGTGCGGTGTTCTGGTGTCCGGTCGCGGCAACCAGGGTGATCGGAGCGTTCATGGCGGCGATGCCTTCCCCGGTGCGCGGGCGGCACCGTTGAACACAGTGTCCGGCATCGTCCGCGTGCGCGGAAGACACAGGACCGCAACGATATCCGGCGGAACCGGCGAGGTCGGGCCGCGGCGCTGGGACCGTCCCGAAGCGCCAATGATCACCGCTTCCGGGGACGAACCGGACGCCCCGGGACAGAACCCTGGCCGGACTTCCCGCGGTGGACGCKACCGGTTCGCGGTCCGCCGCTGCAGCGGGCCCCCGTTCCGGTGCTTCTTTCTGGCCGGAGGCGGCCAGCGCCCTGGGCATGGCGGGTACGCTAGTAGTAGGAGTAGTATTACTACTATTCCTACTACTTTTGAAGGGTTGCCGCCGTGACGTTGAGTGTGAAGGACCGTGTGTACGCTGCCGCGGAGCAGATCAGTGCCGAGCGCCGGCCGACCGTGTCGACGGTTCGGGCCGCGGCGGGCGTGAGCAACGCCGACGCGACCCGTTATCTGAAGGAGTGGTCGGAGGAGAAGCAGGCCGCGGGCGGGCAGGTTGCCGCGGCGCCGGCGGTGCTGCTGGAGCAGGCCGCACGCCTGGCCGGGGCCTGTTGGGCCGAGGCCTCCGTACTGGCTGATGAGCGCCATGCCGCGGTCGAGAAAGCCTGGTTGCAGGAGAAGAAGGACCTGACGGTGGAGGTCGCCGAACTTGTGGCGGACCTGGACCGGGTGGGCGCCGAGAAGGACGCGGCGGTCACGGAGTTCACGGCCAGGATCGCCGCGTTGGAGGCCGACGTTGCTGCGGCGGGGKAGCAGCTGGAGCGGGCGCAAGAGGCGGCGCAGGAGGCTGTCAGGGAAKCGTCGGCGGACCGGGCCCGGCTGGCGGCGGCAGAGGCGCGGGCCTACACTTTGCAGAAAGCGCATGATGCGCTGCTGGCCCGCATCATGCCCGGGACCGGGCCGGAGGCACAGCAGGCTCCCGGCGGGAACGACTGAGCCCTTCCCGCCGTCCGCATCCCCGTACCCTGACCCGGGGGCGCCAACKAAGCGACGGGCGGTTGGGGTGTCCGGCCCCGTTTTCCCTGCCAGGGCTGGAAGGGCCGCACGAGGCGAGTGGTCCGTGCGGTCGCGGGGAGTTTGTGCCCCCCCCGGGACCTTTCCTGTGCGGGTGTCGCGGGCTTCGTCGTAGGTGGTGCCTTCGGCGCTGCTGCGTTCGGTGCTGCCGTCCGGGGGCTCCACTCGTGCCGGTACTCTCCACCCGGACACCACTGTGCCCGCCGGAACTTACAAGGGTTCCAGCGCGTCCGTCTCGGCGGTGTCCAGCAGCGCTGTTGAGTCTGTGCCGGTGGCTCGGGCCAGGTCGTCCAGGGATTTGAAGTGCACCCGGGCGAGGGTGATGGCCAGCAGCTCCAGGTAATCGCCCCCGTTGCGCTGTTCGAGATCGCCCAGATAGTCGCGCATGCGCCCCTCCAGGGTGCCGGGTCCTTCGGATTCTTCCGCGGCGAGCCGCGTCAGCGTGAGGGCCGCGAGGCCCGGGTCGTCGTAGATGAGTCCCATGGACCCACGCTACCCACCCGGCGGGTCCCGTCAAGGGCCGGCACTAGCGTCAGCGGTAGGATTMCAACGCCCGGAGCAGGGGAGCGGGGTCCTTCTTCAGGTGATCGACCGGGCGGGTCCCCGCCAGGGACCGGGACGGGGTGATCATCCAGAGGGTCCGGCGGGGACGAAGAAGCGCCGTGAGGTGTGGGTKACCGCTGGGGAGGAGGCTGCGCTGGTTGCCCGGGCTGCCCGGGAGAAGGTGACTGTCCCGAACCTGCTGATCACCGCGGCCCTGTCTGAGACTGCTGAGACGCCGACGGAGCGGAAGGCGGCGATGGCGGAACTGATGGCCGTGCATACGCTGCTGGCGCGGGTGTCGAACAACGTGAATCAGATCGCCCGGCACGCGAACGCCGGGGATGAGTTCCCGCAGGACGCGAAGGCGGCACTGGCGTATGTGCGTGAGGTTGCGATGCGGATTGACCGGACCATTGAGGGGCTGATGTAGCCGATGATTCCCAACATCACCCGCGGCTCCAGTCGACATCTGCAGAGGCTCCGGCGGCATCACTAACCCACGGGTGTGACGCCRAAACTGAGAGATTTCGCGCGGGCAAGCCGCTGAATCCGCGGCGCGCTCCTTCGGACACGGGCCGTTCTCCGTTTGAGAGTTCGCCCGTTATTCACGCCGTTCGTGTGTCTGTCCGTAGGGGACACTACCGGTGACGGCGACGGTGTAGGCGGTGTAGCTGTGTTGTGTGACCAATATGCCGTGGCGGCGTTCCTTCATGGCGTATTCGCGGGCGATCTCCACGGCATCATTTAGGTCGTTTTCGACGGTATCCGGGTCCGAGGCGGTGATCTCCAATACGAGGTCCGAGTGGCTTCCGATCATCGTGCTCTCTTTCTCGGCGGGTGTTCCGGGCTCGCCCTCGGCCCAGGTTTCCGGAGCGGGCGTGCCCGGGGGCAAGTGGTGGTTCAAGGGGTATTCCCGGATTTCTTTGATGCGGCGGGAGGTGGCGAAGCACACGCCGCCTGCTTTAGTTGCGGGTGTATGCAGCCCAACTTTTCCCTACGGGTGTACCAGCATGACGAGGGCGACGATGGTTCCAAGCGCGCAGATGATCCAGCGCAGGGCGTTTTGCGGGATCTGTCGGGCGAGGGTTCCTCCAATTGCTCCGCCAACGTATGACGTGACCAGGAGAATTACGACCAGGTCCAGGCGGGCCTGCCCGGAGACGAGATAGATGATGACACCTGCTATCACCACAAGTAGTGATAGCAGGCTCTTCAGCCCATTCAGATGTTGGAGATGGTCGCTGATGTAGATTCCAAGCACTGCAAGCAGCAGGACGCCGAGGCCGGCGCCGAAAAAGGACCCATAAATCGAGGCCACAAATACCGCCACGTAAAGAGCTGGGCCGAGTTCGTTTCCCCTCGTTCCTGACCGAGCGCGGGCTTTCGTGACCAGCGTAGCCAGCTGGGGCTGTATTGACAGGAGCACACAGGACATCAGTATCAGGTAGGGAACGACAGCCTGAAAGGTAGTGGACGGAGTTATTAGCAGCAGGAGGGCACCCAGTATCCCCCCGATGACCGTCGGCAAGACCAGGAATCTGAGTCGATTCTTTTGGAGCMCGAGTTMACGTCTGTACGCAACCGCACCCCCGGCATATCCGGGAAGCAGACCAATCGATGAGGTGATGTTCGCGGTTATTGGTGGAAGGCCGGCCGCCAGAAGGGCGGGAAACGTGAGCAAGGTCCCTCCTCCTGCGATGGCGTTGGCCGCCCCKGCCAAGAGCCCTGCGCCCGCGACGAGAGCCGCTTGTATCAGCACGGCGCGCCACCGGCGATCTCCTTAAGGAGATGGTCAGCCATGGTCATGAGGTTTCGCCTGGATTTATTGTCCAGAGGCCAAACTGTTGCCGCGATGCTCATGGGCCAACTCCGTTGTCGATCGAACGCGAATGTGTGAAGTTCTTGGACAATATCATGTGTATACATCTAATGCAATGAATACTTTGAGCGCAGAAKGGTCCAGGAGGCCGGGCCGTGCCTGACGGTTCGCGGCTACCTGACCCGATGGCTTCCTCCTCCGGAGAATCGTTCCGGGGCGTTGGTAGCCTAGAAGCGCTGCGTTTAAGACAGCGACAAGGTCAGGATGCGAGACTTCCCTGGAAGTTCGCGTCGCTCCCTGGGCTAAACGGCCCAGGTCAGAGAATCGAAAACAGGAGAATATGCCTGAAAAAGCGACCAGCCCAATCCTGAGTGCAGCGGACGAATGCTACGCCGCCCTGAGAAGAATGATTCTCGAAAAGGAGCTGCTGCCGGGGGAACGACTCTTCGAGCCCGAGCTGAGCGCCACACTCGGGGTCAGTCGAACGCCATTGCGCGAGGCCGTCCGCCGCCTCCAGGGCGACGGGCTGGTGACGCTGATAGAGCGGGGGGCGATMGTATCGAAGCTTTCCACCGGCGCCATCTATGAGTTGTTCCTTTTCCGGGCCGCGCTGGAGGGATTTACGGCTGAGCTCGCTGCCKGCAGGCAGCAGCGGGGTGAGCTTGCGCCTTCGCAGATCGCTGTTCTCCACCGGCTTCGCGGCGAGGTTGAAGACAGTGCCGATCCCGGGGCAACAGCACAAACAAATCTGGAGCTGCATYGCTACATTGCGGCATTGTCCGGCAACCAGTTTGCCGTTGATGCTCTCTCCCGCGTCTGGGACATAATCTCGATTTCGAGCGAGCGGAACATTGCAGATCCGCTATGGCGGCGCGCCATCGATGGGCACCATCATGAAATTGTCAGCGCGATCGAGGCCGGGGATGAAGCGAAAGCCCGGGCCAGCGCAACGGATCATGTCAAGGCTGCCGCTGACACATTCCTGAGACACGAAAAAACTGCGACAGCGGGGTAGGCGCGACTGCTCGGGGTAGCTTTTGCGCRCACCGCGTCCAGGCGGCACCCGGCCGTGGCCGTTTCCCGAATACCGGAGTCCCGCAGTCCGTGGCCGAGCCGGGATGCCCGCGATCCTTCTGGCATGCGATCAGAACCTCCGACAGACCGGACCGGCTGTGCATTCGGTGATTTAAGGCCCCGCCTCTTGACTTGTATTGGATGTATACATTACATTCAAGTTGTAGGCGTGATAGAGGCCACAGTGGAGACTACGGATCATCCGCCGACKAACAACCCCCAAGTTGACACCAGCGTTGGGCGGAGAGGAAGGACCAGAGTGGGCGTTGTAGACGATACCTATGACAGTCTCCGTAGCATGCTTGTTTCCGGACGCTTTAAAGCGGGCGAAAGACTGCCAGAGCCGGAACTGGCGACAGCCCTGGGTGTTAGCAGGACGCCCTTGCGGGAAGCTTTGAGAAGCCTGCAGTCGGAGGGGCTGGTAACGCTCTCCGGGCGGGGCGCAACCGTGACACGTACMTCTCCACGAGAGGTCTATGGTCTCTACCTGTATCGGGCCGTCCTCGAGGGGCTCACCGCAGAACAGGCCGCACAACGAAATAGCGATGGCGAGTTGGCGCCGTCCCAGATCGCAACTCTCTGGCGACACGTGGACTCTGTGGAAGAGGCGGAGAGTGACGCATCACGTGTGGATTCCAACATCAGTCTGCATCGTTACATTGCGGAACTATCGGGCAATAAATCGGCCCGTGAAGCCCTTTCACGGGTCTGGGCACAGATAGCACTCACGAGTGCTCTGAATCTGACGAGTCAAGCATGGCGTTGCGAAATGCATGACCAACACAGGGAAATCGCTGAAGCAATCGATGCCGCGGATCCTCGGCGCGCCTTTGAGGCCGGTCGGGCACATGTGCAGACGGCCGCAGAAGTTTTCCGGCGCMTGACGCCCGACGCCTAGGCGACGCCGCGCCTGGCCGGCTCGAGATTATGACCTCCTAAACCCAGCCCTACACGGGCTCTATCAACGTCTGACCCCGCGCGCCGGTCTCGCGCGCCTCCATGGTGCTTCAAAGCTGTGCCCACGAGCCTCAGCGCGTCCGCCTTTATCGCCGGTCTCAGCACCACAAGTCCCTATCTACCGGAACCCAAAGGAGAACAATCATGAACATCCCTGCTTCCCTCTTGTGGGAAACAGAACCTGTACAGGTCCCCGTATCAGGCCAGTCAAAGTCTTTTCCCGTCCGCCGTGTCTACTGCGTAGGCCGCAACTATGTGGACCATATCCGGGAAATGAAAGAGGGCAATGAGCGCGATGCTCCTTTCTTCTTCCAAAAGCCGACTGATTMCATCGTTGCCAGCGGCGCAACGATTCCCTATCCACAACTCACCCAGGACTTCCAATTCGAAGGAGAACTCGTCGTGGCCATCGGCGAAGGCGGGGCCAGTATTCCGTCCGACAAGGYCGAAGCCCACATCTTCGGTTACGCCGTCKKAATCGACATGACCCGGCGCGACCGGCAGAAGGAGGCCTTCGCATCCGGGCGGCCTTGGGAGATCGGCAAGTCATTCGACCACTCTGCACCCTGCGGTGAGATCACCCCTATCGATGCCTGCCCTTCAATCGGGACCGCCACCCTCTCGCTCTCCGTCAACGGCGAACAGCGGCAACGGACCGAGCTGGGGCTCATGATCTGGAACGTCGCCGAAATCATCGAGAACCTCTCCCAGCATTACAGGCTGGAACCAGGGGACCTGATCTTCACGGGCACCCCGGCCGGAGTAGGAGCCGTTTCCGAAGGCGATGTCATCCGAGCCGACGTCACGGGCCTGAGCGCACTGGAAGTGACAGTGGCATGAGCGGAATCCAGATGCTTCCGACAGACCGCATCAAGTACACCCCGATAACGAAACGGCCAAAACTGAGTCTGCCCGGGAACGCCCGGCTTGCCGTTTGGCTCATTGTGAACATCGAGGAATGGTCAATCCTCGAAACCATGCCCCGGACCGTACTGACGCCCCCCGCCGGTGGCCAGCCGACCCCGGATATCCCGAACTGGGCATGGCACGAGTACGGCAACCGCATTGGCTTCTGGAGGCTGCTCAAGACCATTGACGAATTCGCCGTGCCGGCAGTGCTCGCGATCAACGGCAAGGCAATTACCTCCTACCCCGAGATCGCAGACGCAGCCCTGGAACGTGAGTGGGAATTCATGGGGCACGGATACTCGCAGAAGAACATGCAGAAAGTAGACGACGAGCGCCTCGACATCCGTCGGACAACCCGACAGATCGAGGGCTTCACGGGGAAGCGGCCTCGTGGATGGCTGGGTCCCGGCCTGACCGAGACCTGGGAAACGCCGGACATCCTCGTTGAAGAAGGCTACGAGTATGTGTGCGACTGGGTGMTCGATGATCAGCCGGTACTGCTGCAGACGCGCACAACACCCATCGTCAACATCCCCTACACCCAGGAATGCAACGACGTCGCGATGATGCTCATCCAGCACCATCAGGCCAGCGAATACCACCAGCGGGCAATCGATCAATTCGACCAGCTCTACCAGGACTCGGMCGACGCAGCGCGGGTCATGGCCCTCGTAGTCCACCCCTACATCATGGGCGCACCCCACCGGGCGAAGTACTTCCGGAAAGTCATTGAACACATCAGCCAAMGCCAGGACGTTGTATTCACCACCGGAGAACAGATCCTGGACTGTTTTTCCACCAGCGCCGCTCCCGCGCTGATCACGACGGTCTAAACAGCACGTCAACTTCGATAGATAAGGAAAGTATCACCATGGAATTCATCACAGCCGGCGCCAATCCCGACGAGATGCCGTTCATGCCTGCCATCGTCACCAAAGGCGGAACAGCGATCTGGCTATCAGGTGCAACGGCCTTTCCCCTGGTCCACAAGCACCCCCACGACCCTGCCGAGCTCGCCGTCCCCAGCGGTGTTGCGGCCCAKACCCGGGCCTGCCTGAACAATCTGAAAACCGCGCTGGAAGCAGCGGGTGGCAAGGTGACGGACATCGTGGAAGTCACCATCTACAACACCGACATGGACGCCCAGGACGAAGTCAACGAAGCCTACATGGAATTCTTCGGCGACCACCGCCCAACGCGAACGCACCTGGGCGTGAACAGGCTAGTCGGCGCCKAGCTGAAGATCGAAATCAGCGCCCACGCCGTTCTGGAATYGGCCTAGCACTCMGGCAGGACTGACTCTACGCCGCACTTCMTGGCAAGTGCGACACAACACCAGATCTCGAAAAACTACAGGAGGTGCGGCGCTATGAGCGGCGAAAAAATCTACACACTAGAGGACAACCCGGCTACAAAAGCCTCGGTCATTGAATGGACCGGGCTATCCCCCATCGCGACAAAAGACCGGCACGGAAAACCATGGCACGTCGGCGGACTCTGGTTCGCCGCCCAGCTCGTTCCCACAGCGCTCTTCCTGGGCGTGCTGGGCGGACCTTCAGGACTGGGACTCAGCTACGGGGCGGCGGCCGGAGCAATCGTCCTCGGCAACATTCTGGGAGCTGCCGGACCGGCCGCGATGAGCCTGACAGGCCCCAAAACCGGACTGCCCMTTCTGGCCCAGGCTAGGGTTCCCTTCGGACGAGCCACAGGAATCGTGGGTATCCTCGCAGCGATGACCAGTGTGGCATTCATTGCCCTCGGAGCCATCTTTGGAGCCGAAGCCCTGCAAGTGGCCTTCGGACTACATCCCACAATTGCCGTATTGCTGGTCTTCGCCCTTGAAGGGCTGATCAGCGTCGCCGGATATCGCATCATGCATCTCTTTGAACGGTCCACGGCCATACTCGTAGCCGCCGGATTCGTATTCATCAGCATCATCGTCCTGGTCAACCTCGCAAGCATCCCTGCTTCGGCCACTTCAGGCTCAACATCCAGCGTCGGCGCCTTCTTCTTGATGGCGGCGATCAGCTTCGGATTTGCCTTCGGCTGGGCTCACAACGCACCGGACTACTGCCGCTACCTGCCCGCCACAACCTCCCGTCCCAAACTCTTTTGGGCCACCTTCGGCGGCATCGCACTGGCATGCATCTGGATGGAACTCCTCGGACTCACAGCCAGCACAATGCTCAGCGATTCTGCGCCAATGGCCGCGATCAACACCTTGGTCGGCGGCGGAGCAGTCGGTGTATTCATCATGGTCGCGATGTACCTTGGCGTCGTCGCAAACGCCACAGTGGCGCAGTACTCTGCCGGACTCCAAATTCTAGGCGCTGGCGTTAAGCTGCCACGACCGGTGGTCACGGCAATCGTCGCCGCCTTCGCATTCGCCCTCACCCTCTACCTGCAAAGCGGGAACCTTGCCGACAAATTCACGAATGTGCTGCTGCTCGCAACGTACTGGGTAGGGCCCTTCATCGGGATATGGCTGATCCTGTGGATCAGCAAACCTGACCACGAAGCGTTCATGCGCACCGMAACTACTCCTGTTGCCCGGCTGCATTCCGGCCGACCCGCCATCATTGCCCTGGTGGCCGGCTACCTCCTATCGCTACCGTTCTCCAGCACAGCCGTTGGCTCAGAACTCGCAGAAAGCCACAACCCCGCAGCGCTATGGGTCGGGTCGATCTCCCGGGGAGTACTTGACGGCGCGGACCTTGCCTATCCCATCGGACTGATCTTCGGCGCCATCATCTATCGTCTCCTCACCCGCAAAACGGCTATCACCGAACCGTCAGAACCCTAGGAAATTCCAATGCATGAATACATCGATGCAGGTCTCGACGCCCACTGGTCCACGACACTGGCCGACGTCACGGGGATGCCAAAACCTCCGTTMGCACCGCTCGTCCGGACCTCGGGAATCACCATTTACCTTTCAGGACAGACCTACCCCATCATCGGGTCCAACAACCCTGTTCCCGCAGCCGAAGCCGACCTGGAGGAACAGACACGGGCTTGCCTGGAAAACATCGACAATCTCGTCCGGGCAGGCGGAGGGACCCGAAACGACATCGTTAAAGTCGCGATCTTCAACACACGCATGGATCAGCAGGACGTAGTCAACGCCGTCTACACGGCATTCTTCAACACACACCGCCCGACGCGCACACATGTCGAAGTMTCCCGGCTCGCAGACCCCAACCTGCTCATCGAGATCGAAGCCATCGCCGTCGTGGAACGGTAGCCCTGCCAACGGAGACCAAGCCAGAAGCTCCCCGGCCCGGCCGACAAACGATCTGCTGGCGAGTGCGCTTCTCAGCCGCCACGTAATCAAATCATCACCCCTCACGAACAAAGGCCCACCATGAACAGACGATCTCTGTTCAACCATGGTTCTGAATGAGACGGCCCTGGACATCGTCCGGGACCGTCTCATTCACCACGTCCAACGGTGAGCCCCCGGAACTGGTACCGGCTAAAGGAGAGTAACTGACATGGGGAAGTACAGGTCCAACGAATGGAGCCGTCTGGTGGGCGAAAAAGTAGAAATAAGGAAGCCAGGAACTCCACCGCTAAATGGCCTGGTCGACGCCGCCACGTCCGACAACTCCGTCCTCTGGCTCGTCCAGCACGGTATCGAGGCCAGGAAAATGGTGGAAGCCACCGAAGGCTACGTAGTTTGGCTGKAGCCGCAACAGTACTTCACACACTGCCAGCCGTACGAACAGGACCTCCCGTATTTTTTGGCTTTGGCAGAGAGCGACGTAGGGGAGTGCCCGCCGGGCTGACGGGGACATGCTTTGCTMGCTCAACGACTTCCAACTCGACAGTCGATTGAACTACCAGCTTCGCCTGACACCCATGGCACTGGAACACTGGTTCGACCCATCATTTCCAACAACTCAAGTTTCGTATCCCCGTTCTTCCCCTGAATCATGGCAGGGGCCGGCTAGCGAGCCTTGTAGACGTCCGCACGGTGCTCGATGCGGTGGACATACAGGGTGTGCTCTTCGATACCGAGGTCGAACAACACGCGGTAGTCACCACGGCGTGCGGTTCGCAGGCCGAGGAGTTCATTGGTGAGGGGCTTGCTGAGCCGGTGCGGATTATCGGCCAGGACACCGGTAACGAATTCGACGATTGCTGCGGCAGCCTTCTCCCGCAGCCGGCGAAATCCCTTCAGCGCGGGTCTGTTGACTTCGACTTTCCACGGCCCTTGCTCGTTGGATGGTTCCTCGGTCACCTCGGCGGGGCTAGAGACCGCGCAGGATGCGACGGGATCGTGCGATGTCATCCGCGGGGAGGAGACACAGGTCATCGGGGCACTTGCCCGCCTGGGCGACCCCGCGGACGCGACCCTCATCCTTCCCGGAACCCACACCAAGTGGCTGCGSGTGGCCGACGGCGAGATCGCCGACTTCGCCACAGTCATGACCGGCGAGCTGCACGCGGCGTTGCTGGATGCGACGATCCTGGGTGATCCGGTTCGCAGCGCCGATG
>NZ_JBFTHK010000098.1:0-15784 GCF_056394205.1 Arthrobacter sp. 10T413_2
GCGAGGGACCAACCTCCCCAAGATGGGTGATTTCAACCTCACGGTTATCCTGGACGCCATCCGGCGCGCGCCGGGCGGCATGAGCCGTGTGGAGCTGGCCCAGATCGTCGGACTGTCGCCGCAGACCATCTCCAATATTTCCCGCCGGCTGCTKGACCAGCACCTGATCGTCGAGGMCGGGAAGGAGGGCACCGGCCCGGGCAAGCCGCGGACCATGCTCCGGCTGAATCCCGCCGGGATGTACGCCGTGGGCGTCCACCTGGACCCGGCCGTGGTCACCTTCGTCCTGCTGGACCTGCTCGGCGCCGTCGTCAGGCATTCACGGATCGCCACCCCGCCCGGCACCGATCCCCGGGCGGTCATTGACACCATCGCAGCCGAAATCAACGGCCTCATCACCGAATCCGGCGTGGACCCGGCCCGGATCGCCGGGCTGGGGATTGCCTCCCCGGGCCCTATCGACCTCAACGACGGCGCGGTGGTGGACCCGCCGCTGCTGCCCGGCTGGGACAACGTCCGGCTCCGGGACGCCCTTGCCGAAGCCACCGGCCTGTCCACCCTGATGGACAAGGACGTGACCAGCGCAGCCGTGGCAGAAACCTGGGCGGGCGGCCCGAGCGGCGAGGGCAGCTTCATCTTCATGTACATGGGGACCGGGATCGGCTGCGGGATCGTCCTCAATGACGAAGTCGTCCGCGGGACCTCGGGCAACGCCGGGGAAATCGGGCACATCGTCGTGGACCCGGACGGCGCCCTCTGCGATTGCGGGCAGCGTGGCTGCGTGAAGGTCTCCGCCATTCCGCAGGTCCTCGTGGCGCAGGCCGAGGCGGCCGGGGTCCTGGACGGCTCGCGCGAGGACCGGAGTGCGCCGGCAGTACAGGAGCGATTCGCCCAGTTGTGCGAACTCGCCTACGGCGGAAACCAACAAGCCATGGACATCATCGCCGGTTCCGCTGTTCTCGTGGCCCGGGCAGTCTCGGTCGTCACCAATGCCCTGGACGTTGACCGCGTGGTGTTCGGCGGCCCGTTCTGGGCGTGCCTGTCGGCGGCCTATCTGGAGCAGATTCCCGGACTCGTCGAGGCCAACAGCGMCACCCGGAAAATCCACGGCATTGAGGTCGTGGGCACGGGCGTGGGGGACGACGTCGGCGCCGTCGGGGCAGCCTGCCTCGTGCTGGAGCACACCCTGGCACCCCGCTCGCAACGGCTCCTCCTGGAGGGCTGACGCCCTCGGGGCTGAGCGCCGGCGTGCTGAGGCCCTGGCGTGAGAGCCAGATTTCAGTCGATATCCTCGATAACTGTCCCGAACGGGATGGTCTCGTCCAGATGCGCCTGGTGGCCGGTCGGGCCGCGGTTGTAGGACACCCGCACCCCGTGCGTCTTTTCCGCGGCTGACTGCATGAGGACGGGCCGGACGGTATTGATGAAGCTCTCGCTCTTGCCGGCGAGATACTCCTGGTAGGTGGCTGGTAGCTGAATCATGGCAAAAGGATAGTCCTGAGCAGGGTCGATGGGGAGGGCCGCAGGACAGGGCCGCGCAGCAACGGAATCAGCCTCTCCGGCGAACATTGTTCTGCCCCGCCCGGAAATTAGCCGTAAAGGTGCGTCTTAATTCGGACGCCGACTTGAAGCGGGCCGTGCCGGGCCTCTAGAGTTCTAAACAAGTTACCTCAGTAACGTGTCAGCGATCCTCCGCTGAAGGCCGGCCCTTGGAAAAATTCACGGGCAGCCCAGGAGGGTGTGGGTGCCCCCATGTGGGCCTGACATTTGCTCACGGACAGCTTCGTATCAGGCGTACCAGTCGCGACTGCGCCCTGCAGAAGTTTCCTCCGTGTTCCCCAAACTCATTCATTGGCGGCAGGCCCTTTTCCGGGCATTTCCGGCAGTGTTCACAGCCAAGGACGCAAATGTCACCACCTAGCCTTATTGACCCCCATCCGAATCTGGCCGGCCCGGCTCCCGTCGCTCTGTCCTATGAGCTGTTCCCGCCGCGGTCGGCCGCGGCCGCCGAATCGCTCTGGACCACCATCGGCGAACTCGAAGCCACGGACCMGGACTACGTGTMGGTAACGTACGGCGCCAGCGGCTCCAACCGCAGCACCGCCGTCGAGCTCATCAACCGGCTCGTGCAGGAAACCACGCTGCGCCCCCTGGCCCACCTGACCTGCGTGGGGAACTCCCCGGAGGAACTGGCGGAGATCATCGGCGAACTGCTCGACGTCGGGGTCCGCGGCATTCTTGCCCTGCGCGGCGACCAGCCGAAGGACGGCGCAACCCCGCCGCCGGGATCGCTMCGGTACGCCCAGGACCTGATCGAACTCATCCGCCGCGTGGAGCAGCGCCGGTCGGCGCTGCTGTGCGCCGGAAAAGTCGCGGTCGGCGTCGCCGCCTACCCGACCCGGCACCCGGAATCCCCGAGTGAGGCGCACGACGTCGAGGTCCTTCTGGCCAAGCAGCGCTCCGGCGCCGACTTCGCCATCACCMAGGTCTTCTTCCACGCCGAGCAGTACGCGGACCTCCTGACCCGGGCACGCCGGGCCGGGGTGACGATCCCGATCATTCCCGGCGTCATGCCGCTGACCAGCCTCCGCCGGCTCGCCCGCCTCGGCGAACTGACCGGAGTGGAACCGTCGCCGGGACTCATCGAGCGCCTCGCCGCTGCCGATACCGACGCCGAACGGACCCGGATCGGCGTCAGCGCCACGGTGGACCTCGCCAATGCCGCCCTGGACGCCGGAGCACCCGGCATCCACCTCTACACGTTCAACGAGCACGCCGCCGCCCTGGACGTGCTGGACAAACTCGCACTGCCCCGGCCGCGAAGCGGCAACCGGCAGGGGGGAAACCGGCACAGCGGCGGACGCATCAACGCGTCCCGGCGTGCCGCCGCCCGCCAGCTCGCCAGCTGACCACCCCGACTTCGTCATCTGTCAACGACCACTTCAAGGACTTTCCATGACTGAACAGCTCACCACACCCTTCCCGTCGGCCTCGATCCTGGGCTACCCCCGCATCGGCCGCCGCCGCGAACTCAAGAAGGCCGTCGAGGCGTACTGGGCCGGCACGATCGACGCCGCCGCCCTGGACACGGCCGCCAAKGAKATCCAGCTCGGCACCGCCAAGCGCCTCCAGAGCCTCGGCCTGACCGAAGCAGCCGCCGTCCCCGGCACCTTCTCCTACTACGACCAGGTGCTCGACGCCGCCGCCCACCTTGGCGCCGTGCCGGCCCGCTTCGGCAACCTCCTCAACGCCGACGGCCAGCTGGACATCGACGGCTACTTCACCCTGGCCCGCGGCAACAAGGACCAGCAGCCGCTGGAAATGACCAAGTGGTTCGACACSAACTACCACTACCTCGTKCCGGAAATCGGCCCGGAGACCAGCTTCGCACTGACCTCCAACCGGATCGTCGAGGAATTCGAGTACGCCCTCGCCAACGGTGTTMAGACCCGCCCGTACATCGTCGGCCCGGTGACGTTCCTGCTGCTGAGCAAGGCGTCCGACGACGCCCCGGCCGGCTTTAGCCCGCTGTCCCGCCTCGAGGACGTCCTCCCCGTCTACACCGCACTGCTTCAGAAGCTTGCCGCCGCCGGCGCCAGCTGGATCCAGCTCGACGAGCCCGCCCTCGTGGTGGACCAGGACACCCCGGCCGAGGAAATCCAGGCCGCCGTCGCCCGCTCCTACGAGGCCCTCTCCTCCGCCGCCCAGCGCCCGCAGCTGTTCGTCTCCGCCCCGTACGGCGCGCTCAACGGCCAGCTCGGCACYCTCGCCGCCACCGGCATCGACGCCCTGCACCTGGACGTCTTCAAGGKCGAGGTTCCCTCCGCCGCGGCCCTCGCCGCGCTGGGCACCAAGACCCTCGTCGCCGGCGTCGTGGACGGCCACAACATCTGGCGCAACGACCTCGCGGCCTCCGCGAAGAAGGTCGCCGAGCTGCAGAAGTCCGTGGCCAAGCTCGCCATCAGCACCTCCACCTCCACCCAGCACGTCCCGCACGACGTCGACGAGGAAGCCCAGCTCTCCGAGCAGCTGCGCAGCTGGCTCGCCTTCGCCGACCAGAAGGCCGTCGAAGTCGTCACCTTGGCCGGACTGCTGACCGACCCGGCAACTGGTGTTCAGTCGAGGGATGTCCAGCCGGCCATCGACGAGGCCACCCGCGTCATCGCCTMCCGCGCCGAGGCAGAGGGCGTCCGCCGCGCCGACGTCCGGGCCCGCACCGCCGCCCTGACCGACGCAGACTTCAACCGCTCCGCTTACGCGGTCCGCGAATCCGCCCAGGAGAAGGCACTGCACCTGCCGCCGCTGCCCACCACCACCATCGGCTCCTTCCCGCAGACCGCCGAGATCCGCACCGCCCGGGCCCGCGCCAACCGCGGTGACCTCACCACGGAGCAGTACGAGCAGCTCATGAAGGACGAGATCAAGCGCGTCGTGGAGCTGCAGGAAGAGCTCGGCTTCGACGTCCTGGTCCACGGCGAGCCCGAGCGCAACGACATGGTCCAGTACTTCGCCGAGAACCTGGAAGGCTTCGACGTCACCGTGCACGGCTGGGTCCAGTCCTACGGCTCGCGCTGCACCCGCCCCTCGATCCTGTGGGGCGACGTCACCCGCAGCGCCCCCATCACGGTGAAGTGGGCCGAATACGCGCAGTCCCTGACCAACAAGCCGATGAAGGGCATGCTCACCGGTCCGGTCACCATCCTGGCCTGGTCCTTCGTCCGCGACGACCAGCCGCTCGGCGAGACCGCCAACCAGGTGGCCCTGGCCCTCCGCGACGAGATCGCCGACCTCGAAGCCGCCGGCATCAAGGTCATCCAGGTGGACGAGCCCGCCCTGCGCGAACTCCTCCCGCTGCGCAAGGCAGACCAGGCCGCGTACCTGGACTGGTCCGTGAAGTCCTTCCGCCTCTCCACCGCCGGTGCCGACGACGCCACCCAAGTCCACACGCACCTGTGCTACTCCGAGTTCGGTGCCATCATCGACGCGATCGACGGCCTCKACGCCGACGTCACCTCTATCGAGGCCGCCCGCTCCCGCATGGAKGTGGTGCACGACCTCGAATCCCACRGCTTCKGCCGCGGCGTGGGCCCGGGCGTCTACGACATCCACTCGCCCCGCGTCCCGGGCGAGCAGGAAGTCACCGAGCTGCTCAGCACCGCCGTCAAGCACGTCCCGTCCCGCCAGCTCTGGGTCAACCCGGACTGCGGCCTGAAGACCCGCGGCTACGCCGAGACCGAAGAGTCCCTGCGCAACCTGGTCACGGCCACCAAGACGGTCCGCGCCKAACTGCTGGAAGCAGCCAAGTAACAGCCGGCTGAACTGAACACCAGCTGAATTAACGACGCCGGCCGGTCACCTYGCRAGGTGACCGGCCGGCGTCGTACGTTTTCTGCTCATCGACTGCTGAGAAACCGCCGTTTTGAGCCCCCAAAAGGGCCGTTGCGGAGCAGCCGATTCGGGGTTTCCCGAGCGATTCAGGATTCCCAGAGGATTTCGTCGTCGACGACGCCGTCCTCATCCGCGGAGGCCACCAGGACCTCGTCGGTGAAGTGCTGGCCCAGGGTGAAGTCAAGGACGAAGTAGCGTTCCGGCTGGCCGGGGTAGATGCCCACGTGGCCGAGTTTGAGTGCCTTGAGGAAGACCTCGTCGGTGAGCTGGCTCTTGTCCTCGACGCCGAAGATTTTCTTAAGGTGCTCGTCCTTGATCGCGTTGCAGTGGAAATGGCGGTATTCCTGCGGACTGGTGCCCTCCTGAGAGAGCTCCTCGGCGATCATTTCGCGGACCTGGTCMACGAGTTCAGGCAGGAAGCGCAAGCGGTAGTCAACTTTATGCATGGCAGCTTCGTCGAAGTGATCATGCGCGTTGACATTCAGGTCAAGCTCCACGGTCTGGCCCGCCAGCTCATGCGTGGCGGTGAGATTATGGTCCCTTCCGTGGTTGAGCTCGACCTCGCCGAAGTGCTTGCTCGCTACCTTGTTCATATCATCAACATAGTCCTGAAAACCGGACCATTCCAGCATTGGCAGGCTTTTATCCGGTACCGGACCGGTGGAGTGGCCTCGGGACTGTACATTGATCGGATGCAGACCGTAGCCACTTCCGTTGCCCGTGCCCGGGCCTGGTTCGACGCCGGCACCACCCGTCCGCTGGCCTGGCGGCTGGAGCAGCTAAGCAGCCTGCGGCGCATGCTCGCGGACCGCCACGCGGACTTCGCCGCGGCCCTCGCCAAGGATTTGGGCAAGCACAACACCGAGGCGCAACTGACGGAGATCGGCTTCGTTGCCGCCGAGGCCGCCCACCTGGCGCGGCACCTGGAAGACTGGCTCCGGCCCCGCCCCGTGCCGGTGCCGCTCACCGTGCAGCCGGCCCGTGCCTGGACCGAACTCACCCCGCTGGGCGTGGTGCTGGTGATCGGGCCGTGGAACTACCCCCTGCAGTTGCTGCTCGCCCCGCTGGCCGGGGCCCTGGCCGCCGGGAACACCGCGGTGCTCAAGCCGAGCGAACATGCCCCGGMCACCTCGGCCGCGCTGGCCCGGTGGATTCCGGAGTACCTGGCCGGCGCCGCCGAGGTGGTGGAGGRCGGCATCCCGGAAACCACAGCGCTACTGGCCGAACGCCTCGACCACATCTTCTTCACCGGCGGAGAGGCCGCGGCCAAGGTGGTGATGCGCGCGGCCGCCGAACACCTGACACCCGTGACGCTGGAGCTCGGCGGCAAGTCCCCGGCCTACGTGGACGCGTCCACGGACCTGGCAACGGCGGCGAAGCGGATCGCCTGGGGCCGGTTCATGAACGCCGGCCAGACGTGTGTCGCCCCGGACTATGTCCTGGCCCCGGAGGAGGTCCTGGAGCCGCTGCAGGCCGAGCTGATCGAGGCCGTCACGGCGCTCTTCGGCACGGACCCGGCAGCGAGCCCGTCCTACGGCCGGATTGTCGATGACCGTCACTTCGGCCGCCTCGCTGCCCTGGCCGACGGCAGCACCGTCGTGCACGGCGGKGAACGCGAYGCCGCCAGCCGCTACTTTGCGCCCACCCTGCTCCGGCCGGCACCGGGGGACACCGTCATGGCGGAGGAAATCTTCGGTCCGCTCCTGCCGCTGGTTCCCGTGCAGGGGGTGGACGAAGCCATCGGGCTGGTCAACGGACGCGCCAAACCGCTGGCGCTCTACGTGTTCAGCAAGGACCCGCTGACGCGCCGCGCCTTCGCCGAGCGGACCTCGTCCGGGGCCCTGTGCTTCGACGTCCCGGCGGCCCACCTGTCCGTCCCCGGGCTGCCGTTCGGCGGCGTCGGCGGCAGTGGCATGGGCGCCTACCATGGGGAACATTCGGTCCGGACGTTCTCGCATGAGCGTCCCACGCTGGACAAGCCGCTGAGGCCCGACACCCTGGAACTGATCTACCCGCCGTACACCCGGGCCAAGCAGGGGATCATCAACGCGCTGGTGGCGCCGGTCCGAAAGCAAGCCCGAAAGACGGCCCSAAAGCCGGCCCCGAAGCGCTGAGCCGCGCCGCCGGGCTACCCGGCCGGCTCGCCCTCCCAGTCGACGTTGACCCAGCGCTGGCCTTCGTCGTCCCAGGACTCGGTGTGCCCCAGCAGGGCAATGTCGTCAAAGCTGGCCTCGATCCCGTGTCCGCGGAGGGTTTCGCGGAGCTCTTCGGTGGCCGCGCGGACGGCCGCGGCGACTTCCTCGGGGTTGTCGGAGGCAACGGGACGGGAGGCTGAATAGGTTTGGCTCATGGACCCCATCCTCATCGATCGGGCGCCGCAGGGGAACCCCTGCGGCGCGCTCAGTCCTTGCGCGCGGTCTCCAGCTTGTGCATCGTCTCGCCCAGCAGCTCCACGAACAGCTGGACCTGGGCGGTCCGCTTCTCGTTGAGCAGCAGTGCGAAKACATTGCGGGCCAGCCGGATCTCCGGAACGTCGAGGACCACGACGCCGGCGKGCCGGTGCAGCAGGGCGAGCTCGGGGACCAGAGCGGCGCCGAGGCCCGCGGCCGCCATCTCCAGGCTCGCGTGGAAGTCATCGCTGTACGCCACCACCCGGGGGTGCAGATTGCAGCTGGCGAAGAGGCGTTMGATCACCGTGGCGTCGGAGGTGCCCGGGTGGTGCATGATCCACGGCATGTCCGAGAGGTGCGGGGCAGCCACCTTGGAATCCGTGMCGATGCCCCAGGCCGCCGGCAGCACCACCCGGAAGTCGTCGTCGCCGATCCACTGCCGGTCCACCGTGTGCGGCCAGGCGAGGCCCGACTGCCCCACCTGGTACACCAGGGCGACGTCGAGTTCGCCGCCGGTCCGCAGGCCCTGGATGGTCTGGGCCGGTTCCGCGACCGAGACCCTGAGGTCGATGCCGAGCTTCTTCCAGGCCGGGTTCCGCAGGATCGGCGGCAGCACATAGGTGGCCAGGCTGGGGAAGATGCCCAGGCGCAGCTCCTGGCTGGTGCTGTCCTGTGCCCGCGACRCGGCGGCCATGAGCGTCTCGATGTCGGTCAGCACTTTGGCCGCGTGCCGCGTCATGACGACGGCGGCTTCCGTCGGCTGGATGCTGCGGGCGGAGCGATGGAACAGCGTGACGCCGGTGTCACGTTCCAGTGCCGACATTTGCTGGGAGACGGCCGAGGCGGTGTAGCCGAGCCGGGCCGCGGCGGCGGCAAACGATCCCAGCCGGATCACTTCCACAAGGGTCCGCAGATGAACGGGGTTGATCAAGGGCTGCCCTTCGCCTGGTAGCGGGTCCACTGCAACGGGAACGGAATGGCGGGACCGGAAATCCCGCTTCATTGTGGCACACCCGGTCCTGCCGGTGGCGCCTGGTCTCACCCCGCACGGTCCGCGGCTTCCCGGCGGGGCCCGTCCGGAATGTCTGCGCGGCCCGGCGGCGCGGATGCAGGAGAATCCGTGGGGTCAGKACAAGTTTTCAGATACCACCAGCACAGCTGGCGGGCCCCGGGGGGAGGCCGTCACAGGAGCCGAAAAAAATGCCGAACTCATACTCATCCGGCGCCCCGGCGGCGACGAATTGCCCGTAGGACCTTTTTGGCGAGACAACAGGAGCAGACCAATGGCACAAGCAGCAGGGATTCCGGCAGGCCGGCGCGTTGCCGTCATCGGCAGCGGCGTGGCGGGGCTGACCGCCGCGTATGTGCTGAACGGGCAGGACCGGGTGACCCTCTTCGAGGCGGACTCCCGGCTTGGCGGGCACGCCCATACCCATGATGTTCCGCAGCAGGGCGGCCCCACCCTGGGCGTGGACACCGGCTTTATTGTCCACAACGAGCGGACCTATCCCACGCTCCTGCGCTTGTTCGCCGAGCTCGGCGTCGAAACCCAGGACTCGGAAATGAGCATGTCCGTCCGCTGCGACGGCTGCGGCCTGGAATACGCCGGCGCCCGTCCCAACGCGAGCGGCATCATTCCCCGGCCGTCCACGCTGCTGCGCGGCCGCTACCTGCGCATGCTGCTGGAAGTCACCCGGTTCCACCGCCGGGCCCGCGCCCTCCTGGCTGAACCGGCAACGGTAACCCCCGCCGGCCCGGGTTCGGCCGGGACGGGGCACGAGCTGACCCTGGGGGAGTTCCTGGCCCGGGAGAAGTTCAGCAGCTACTTCATCTCGCACTTCATGACCCCCGTGGTCAGCGCCGTCTGGTCCTGCGACCCCACCACCGCCCTGGCCTACCCGGCCCGCTACCTGTTCACGTTCCTGGKCCACCATGGCCTGCTCGGCGTCAAAGGCTCGCCGCAGTGGCGGACCGTCACCGGCGGCTCGCGCAGCTACGTCGACAAGGTCGCCGGGACCCTGCCGGACATCCGGCTCTCCAGCCCCGTCACATCCGTGCAGCGGCACGCCGGCGGCGTCGACGTCACGTCCGCACAGAGCGCGGACAGCACCGGCGGCGACACCGTCACCGAAACCTTTGACGCCGTCGTGATCGCCACCCACCCGGCGCAGGCCCTACGCATGCTGTCCGATGCCTCGGCCGCCGAGAGGGACGCCCTGGGCGGCATGCCGTACTCGGTGAACCAGACGATCTTCCACCGCGACGCAGCCGTGCTGCCGGCCAGCCCCAACGCCCAGGCCTCCTGGAACTACCGCCTGCCGTCCTGCGAAGCCCGCCCGGACAAGGTCCTGGTCAGCTACGACATGACCCGGCTGCAGCGGCTGGAGCCCGTGGACGGCGGCCGGTATATCGTCAGCCTCGGCGAATCGGAGCTGATCGACCACACCACGGTCCTGGACCGCATGGTCTACGAGCACCCGCAGTACACGCCCGAGTCGCTCAAGGCCCAGGAACGGATCCTCGGGCTCGKCGACGAACGCCTGGCCTTCGCCGGCGCCTACCACGGCTGGGGATTCCACGAGGACGGCGCCCTGTCCGGCCTCAAGGCCGCCGCCCGGCTGGGCCGCGACTGGGACGAGCTCCCGGTCAACATCGGCGCTGTCAATACCGGTACGGCGGCCGTGGACCCGGACCTCCAGCCGGCCGCTGTTCCGCTGGCCACAGTGGAGGCGTCATGAGCGACCCGGCGACCACCCACACAGCCGACACCCAACTGGCCGCCAACCACCGCGCAGCGATCTACCGCACCTCAATCTCGCACGTGCGGCGCACCCCGCTGCACAATGCGTTCACCTACCGCAGCTACAGCTGGTACGTGGACGTCGACCACCTCCCGCAGCTGCCCCGGCCGCTCCGGCCGCTGGCCGGCTTCCGGGTGGTGGACCACCTGGGCGACCCGGACGGCACCCTGCGCGGCAACGTGGAACGCTACCTTGCCACCCAGGGGATCGGGCTCGACGGCGGACGCATCACGATGCTCGCCAGCGCCCGGGTCTTCGGGCACKTATTCAACCCGCTGAGCGTGTTCTGGTGCCATGACGCCGCCGGCGCGCTGCGCTGCGTCGTCGTCGAAGTCCACAACACCTACGGCGAACGGCACTGCTACCTCCTCGAAACGGACGGCACCGGCCGGGCGAGCGTGCCGAAAGCCTTTTACGTCTCGCCGTTCAACKACGTCGACGGCCAGTACCGCATGAAGCTCCCCGAACCCGGCGACCGCCTCGCCGTCTCGATCGTCCTGGAGCGGGAAGGCCACCAGCCCTTCATCGCCACTATGGACGGCGTCCGCCACGAAGCGACCCTGCGGAACATCCTGTCCGCAGCGCTCGCGGTACCCCTGGCCCCGCTGCGCGTCACCGCTCAGATCCGCTGGCAGGGCATCAAACTGTGGGCGCGCCGCCTGCCCATCATCAAAAGACCACACCACCCTTCACAGGAGGCAGTTCAGTGACAATGACCGAAGCGACCGGATCCGGTACGGGACGGACAGAGGGCACCGCGCGCACCAGCGCCAACACCGCGGGAGCGGTGACCAGTGCGGTGACKGGCACCGTGCCGTACACGGTTCCCCGGGCGCCCGTCACCATCGACCCGGCAATCTGGCCCAGCATCGCCACCGTGCCCACAAGCCTCAAGGCCCGCGTGGCCGGACGCGCCGCGGACGCCATCTTCAAGGCCGCCGTACGCTCGCTGCCGCTGGCCGTCCGGTATCCGGACGGCACTGTGCTGGGCAAAGCCTCCCTTGGCCAGGCGCCCGGCGGCACCGCGTACCCCGTGATGACCATCAACCGKCCCGAGGCRTTCGCCGCCCGGCTGGGCGACGGCGGCCTGATYGGCCTGGGCGAGTCCTACATGGCCGGCGACTGGGACGCCGACGACCTCACCGCCGTCATGGAGGTCTTCGCTGCCCGCGTCGGCACGTTGGTTCCCGAACCGCTGCAGAAGCTCCGCGGCCTCTACCTGCCGCGGCAGCCGCGCAAGGAACGCAACACCGAAAAGAACACCCGCTCCAACATCTCGCGGCATTACGATCTCTCCAACGAGCTCTTCGCCTCTTTCCTGGACAGCACCATGACGTACTCCAGCGCGCTGTTCCCGGAAAGCGGCGACGCCCTGCGGACCGTGGCCTGGGACGGCCTCGCCGCCGCGCAGCAGGCCAAGATCGACCGGCTGCTGGACAAGGCGGGCRTGAAGGAAGGCACCCGAGTCCTGGAAATCGGCACCGGCTGGGGYGAACTCGCCCTGCGTGCCGCCGCCCGCGGCGCCACCGTCTACTCGGTCACGCTCTCCAGCGAGCAGCAGGAACTGGCCCGCCAGCGCGTCGCCGACGCCGGCTACGCCGATGCCGTCACGATCGAGCTCAAGGACTACCGTGCCGTGGAGGGCGAGTACGACGCCGTCGTCTCGGTCGAAATGATCGAGGCCGTCGGTTTCGAATACTGGGCCACGTACTTCCAGACGATCGAGCGCGTCCTGGCCCCCGGCGGCAAGGTAGCCATCCAGGCCATCACGATCGCCCACGACCGCCTCATGGCCACCCGCACCAGCTACACCTGGGTGCACAAGTACATCTTCCCCGGCGGCGTCATTCCCTCCGTCCGGGCCATCGAGGACATCACCGAGAAGCAGACCGGACTGCGCGTCCGCGAACGCCTCGCCATGGGCGAACACTACGCCCAGACCCTGCGGCTCTGGGAGGAGCGATTCATGGGCCGGGCCGAGGAGGTCGGGGCCATGGGCTTCGACGCCATCTTCCAGCGGATGTGGCTGTTCTACCTGTGCTACTCCYGGGCCGGCTTCGAGACGGGCTACCTCGACGTGCAGCAGATCGTGCTGGACTCTGCCTTTACAAACACTGCCTCCTCCAAGACAACCTCCTCCAAGTCTGCCACCGCCAAGGGCGCGGCCGCATGACGGCGGCGCTCGCTGACACCATCGCCGAGGTCCTGCGGCCCGTCGTCGGCGGGGAACTGCCCGTCCGGCTCGTCGTCTGGGACGGCAGCGAGACCGGCCCGTCCGGCGCGCCGGTGGTCCGACTGAACTCGCCCGACGCCATCCGCCGCCTGCTGTGGGCGCCGGGKGAGTTGGGGGCCGCCCAGGCGTACGTCACCGGTGAACTCGACGTCGACGGTGACCTCAATTCCACGCTCGAGCACCTGTGGAAGGTAGTCCGTGACCGCGGCCTCTCAGGTATCCGCCCGACGCCGGCCCTGCTGGCCGGCGTMGGGCGGATCGCCAAAACCGCCGGCGCCCTGGGCGCCCCGCMCCAGCCCCCGGCCAGTCAGGCACGGGTCAGGGGCCGGCTGCACAGCCTGATGCGGGACCGGGCGGCCATCAGCCACCACTACGACCTCAGCAACGACTTCTACGCCCTGATCCTGGACCCGCAGATGGCCTACTCCAGCGGTTACTGGACGGACAGCTCACCCGGGTACGGGCTCGAGGACGCCCAGCGGGACAAGCTGGACCTCGTCTGCCAAAAGCTCGGCCTGGCCCCGGGGATGCGGATGCTCGACGTCGGCTGCGGCTGGGGCTCGCTGAGCCTGCACGCCGCGCAGCACTACGGCGCCGACGTCGTCGGGGTCACCCTCTCGGTGGAGCAGAAGGCGTTCATTGACGCCCGCATCCGGGAACGCGGGCTGGAAGGACGCATCGAGATCCGGGTCCAGGACTACCGCGAGATCCCGGACGGGCCGTTCGACGCCGTCGCCTCCCTCGAGATGGGCGAGCACGTCGGCCAGCGCAACTACCCCGTCTACGCCGCCGCCCTGTTCGGCAACGTCAGGCCCGGCGGCAGGGTCCTGGTGCAGCAGATGTCCCGGAACGGCAAGCACCCCGGCGGCGGCCCGTTCATCGAGTCCTTCATCGCCCCGGACATGCACATGCGCCCGGTGGGGGAGACCCTGGGCTTTTTGGAGKATGCAGGGTTCGAGATCCAGGGGGTGCAGGGCATGCGCCGGGACTACGTCCGGACGCTGGAGGCCTGGTACGCCCGGTTCGAGGAGAACCATGACGCCGCCGTCGCCATGATGGGCGAGGAAATCGCCCGGGTCTGGCGGCTGTACCTCGTGGGCGCGTTGCGCAGCTTCGCCGAGGCCCGGATGGGCGTCGACCAGATCCTCTGCAGCCGGCCCGAACCCCTCGGGTAGCCTCCCAGGGTCCCCCGGCGACCCGGCAGCTCCCCGTGGCGCCGGTMACTGCGGACTGTTGGAACGCGCGGTGTTAGAACAATCACGATCCGATGAGGGGGACACCACGGTGTCCGCCTCATTCGTGTTCCCGGACACCGGATGTAGTGGCCGGCACCACCACCGGACACCCCCGGACACCCCCGAAAACGGGCGCGACACGCCGTCTGCGGTGCGACACGCGGGGGCGATTAATGTGGCTAACTACTCCACAGGGTGTGGATTTCGTCCGCCAAAACAGCTGAATTCCGGACATTTGGCGGGCCCCCTCCTGTGGATTATCGGTGGGTTAAATGACATACTTGTAATACATCATCTTGGGGTCCACGTGAGGCTCTTGCACTACATGTAGTATCGACATACAGTTCCAGCAGAGCATCAGCGCGGGGCAGTCGGAGCCGGGGAAGCGCTCCGAACAAGACTTTCAACAAAGGGGACAAGGACCATGACCGTTACGGTTTACACGAAGCCGGCCTGCGTTCAGTGCAACGCGACCTACCGCGCGCTGGACAAGAAGKGCATCGCCTACCAGAGCGTCGACATCTCCCAGGACGCGGAGGCCCTCGAACGCCTGAAGTCCMTGGGCTACATGCAGGCCCCGGTCGTCGTCACCGACCAGGACCACTGGTCCGGTTTCMGCCCGGACAAGATCGAAGAACTGGCGCAGGCMGCCGCCGTCGCTGTAGCCTGAAGCGCTCCGGACGCCGCTACCAGGCAGGATTTGACGGTAGATGAGGTGAGTCCAATGGTTGTGACAACTGAAGATCGGGCAACTACTGAAGATCGGGCGGCCKCCACGGCTGACAGCGGGGAAGCGGTCAGCACAGCGGCTCCCGAGCTCACCCACAGCCGCCTCATCTACTTTTCCTCCACCTCGGAAAACACCGCACGTTTCGTCGCGAAACTGGGCGTCGACGCCGCCAGGATCCCCCTCTACCCGAGGGACGCTCCACTGGCGGCCCGGGAACCCTACGTTCTGGTGGTGCCGACCTACGGCGGCACCGGGGGAGAGGGATCTGTTCCAAAGCAGGTCATCAGGTTTTTGAACAACCCGGGAAACCGGAAGCTGATCCGCGGAGTGATCGGGGCCGGCAACACGAATTTCGGGGATAACTACTGCATGGCCGGGGACATCATCGCCGCAAAATGCAACGTCCCCCACCTATACAGGTTCGAACTCATGGGCACGCCGGAAGACGTCTCCCGTGTACAACAAGGATTGGAAGAGTTTTGGACACGACTGTCGCAGACAAAACAGTAACCGGGGGCACAGGCTCCCACGGGGGCACCGCCACGGCTGTTGAGAAGCAGGAAAAGCACGAGATGCCGGCCGCATACAAGGGCCTGGGCTACCACGAGCTCAACGCCATGCTGAACCTCTACGGCCCCAACGGCGAGATCCAGTTTGAGGCCGACCGCGAGGCAGCGCACCAGTACTTCCTGCAGCACGTGAACAACAACACCGTGTTCTTCCACGACCTCGAGGAAAAGCTCGACTACCTCGTCAAGAACGAGTACTACGAGCGCGAAACCCTCGACCAGTACACGATGAACTTCATCCKCGAGCTCTTCAACCGCGCGTACAAGAAGAAGTTCCGCTTCGAGACCTTCCTGGGCGCGTTCAAGTTCTACACCTCCTACACGCTGAAKACGTTCGACGGAAAGCGCTTCCTGGAGCGCTACGAGGACCGCGTCTGCATGGTGGCTCTGCACCTGGCCCGCGGCGACGAGAAGCTCGCCACCCAGATGGTCGACGAG
>NZ_JBFTHK010000099.1:0-15721 GCF_056394205.1 Arthrobacter sp. 10T413_2
GCCTGGTCCTTCGCGGAATCCTCGGCGTTCGATGAAGCGTCCGACGGGTCCGGGGTCGTGGAAGCCGTTCTCGTCCAGGACGATTCGCCCGGCGCAGACCACAAGCTGCGGCCATCCCCGGAGGTTCTTGCCGTCGAAGGGGGAGAAGTCTGTTCCCATGTGTAACCCGGCACCGGACACGGTCCGGATCTCGGCGGGATCCACAAGCACGAGGTCGGCATCGTATCCGGGTGCAATGATGCCCTTGCCTGGAACGGCATTGATACGGGAGGGGGCGGCCGCGAAGACGTCGGCGAATCGCTCGGMTCCGTGGCCGTCCGGGGAGACTAGCTCGGTAAATGTAACAGGCATGCGGGTTTCCACACCGGGGAGCCCGTGTGGCATCTGGCGAATGTCATCGCTCCGCTCAAGCTTTTGCGAAAGGTCATAGCAGGAGTGGTCGGATGAGACAGTGTGGACTGCGCCGGAGAGCATTCTGTCCTTGAGTGCTGCCACGGTCTCGGGGCTGCGCATTGGCGGGCAGCATGCGTACCACTCGGGAAACTGCTCGCCGTAGACGGAATCGTCCAGGGCCAGGTAGTGGGGGCAGGTCTCCGAATAGGCCGAGAGGCCCCTCAATTGCGCATCGGTCACGAGATCTACAGCCCCGGGGGTGGACTGATGAACGAAGTACACCGGAGCGCCCGTGTACTCGGCCATCGCCAGGGATTCCTTTACCGAGACTTCCTCTGCCAGTTCAGGTCGGGTCCGGGGCAGATGACGGATGCCGATATCACCGGCAGCAGCATGGGTCTCGGTGCAGTCGGTGATGATGGCATCGTGCTCGGCGTGGATGTAGGTAAGGCCGTCGAGCCGGACCATCTGCTTCATGACCTGCAGGATMGTGTCGTTGTCCGCCATGGTGGACCCGCGATTCGTCGCGTACATCTTTATGGAACGGATTCCCATCTCCGCGAGACGTTCGAGCTGGGCAGGCACCGTCTCACYCCACGTGACGACCGATCCGTGCAACCCCACGTCGCAGCGGGATTCCCGGGCCAGCGTGATCTTGTTTCGCGCAGCCTCCAGCGGCGTCTCCACAGAGTCCCTAGGTATCCCGAAGTCGAGGATCGTAGTTGTTCCGCCCCACAACGCAGCAATCGACGTCACGGCGAAGTCATCGAGGGTGTGGAATCTGCCGGTAACCTGCGCCACGTGGCAGTGGCCGTCCACGCCTCCGGGGAACAGCAGGCGCCCGCCGGCGTCGACGGTGGTCGCCGCTTCCGGAACGAGGGCATCAGCATCAACAATCTCTACTATTTTCCCGCCCTGGATGACTACGTGTGCGTGGCGGCGTCCGTCCGCGTTGACGACTATGGCGTTAGAGATCACAAGGTCTGGATGATTTTCCATTTGGACTCCTGTTCATTCGACGGTTGGCTTTTCGTGGTGACCCGAATTTGGGTGCGCTTCAGGAAGGGTTCGGCCTGCCAAGTAAGGCAGTCAGTCCCTTGGTGGTTTGGTTGAGGTTAGTGAGTCAGATAGTAGTCTTTGCGGTACTTCTGGATGTGGTCGCGGGAGACGCGGCCCGCACGTTCCGGGTCGCCGCTGGCGATGGCCTCGTAGAGGCTGCGATGTTCCCTGATCAGTTCCGGCAGGTCGGTCGCGTGCCGGAACAGCCAGTGCATCCGCCCCTGCAGCGGTTCCAGGGCCGCCCTGAGGAATTCATTTCTTGCCACCGTTGTAATCGCGTCATGGAACTGGTTATTTGCCGCGTGGGCCTCAAAAATCGATCCGACCTCGAGACTGTTCTGTGCCCGGTCCAGCAGGGAACTGAGATCGTTGAGTTCGGACGGTGTCGCCCTCACCGCAGCCAGCTGGCTGGCCAGGACCTCCAAGGCCAGCCGCACATCGAACAAATCGGCAACTTGTTCCGGCGTCAGGCTACTGACAACGATGCCCCGCGAGTTCGCCCGCTCGCTGACCAGGCCCTCCTGACGCAGCATGCGGAGCGCCTCTCGGATCGGCAACCTCGAAACGTTGAACTCGTCCGCAAGGTCGCGCTCCACCAGACGGGCTCCTGGTGCGTAGTGCCCCTCAAAGATCCGGTTACGGATCGCGTCCCGCACGGTTTCCCGCAACGGGCGGTCATCGATCTTTGCTGAACTTTCCACAGTGCGTTCCTTTGCTGGTTCGCCGAACTGGCCAGGCGAGCGACGCATACCGGCTKTCTCATACGGCCAAAGTAAGATGATTGGTTGGAAGGGCGGAGAATATCCATCCACCGAAAGTCGGATCCTGATCGAATGCCTCGTTCGAGGACTCGGTTGGGATACATCTACGGGATCCCCTTTTGGGATCCCAAAATCAGTGTCGTTCATCACATTTGCGAAAGTCAAGGGTTTTAGCGTAAGTGCAGAACGTGACTGTCCGCCGAAACCCCGTAGCACCGGTTCGCGACGCCCTGTCAGGCGCTCACTGCAGTCGCCGCCGGCAGGGGAGCGGCACCCATGAGGCTGTGGTGCGGTCAACGGGCTACATTGTTATCGGGCTCAAGTCCGGCTAGCTCCAGCTCGAATATGTMGGAAAGCTCAATTTTAGTCGGTGAGTGCTCAAGAGGATAAATGCCCTCCTGCTAACTTCGGGCACAGGAGTGTCTGGGAGTTTAGGGATCGCTCTCTCCTAACGGCACACCGCCGTCCTGGAGCGTCGCCGAATCGGTGAACGCTGGCGTACAGAAAGATGGGACTCCCTGCGCGTTCAGTTCCCGAACTGAACGCTCCAACTACCGGGCTACACATACGCGGGAAACGATCCCGATGGTTTCGCGCATTACAGCGAAATTCTTCGTCTGATTGAGCACTATGCCAGCAGCACAGGGGCTCCMGTGCGCGAGAACACTGAAGTCCGCGTCCTCGCTGAACACGGCACGGGTGACGGCTTCGACGTATTCCTCGCTGACGGTTCCATCCACGCCCGACGCGTGGAGCCAGCCATCGGAGTCAGTACCTGGTGGCTGAACCACGYAGACCCCCACATGCGCGTCCTCATGGACAGGGAAGGACCCTTCAAGAAATGCGCCTACGACGGCCACAAGACGCCAACCCCGGATAAAGCCGCTCTKCCACACGTTGCCAGCCCGAGGCTGGGATCTTCGACTGACACGCCCCGCTTGTTGAAGCGAACGCGTTAGGAGTCTGGTCGGAAGGGTCCTCATGAAGTTCTTAGTGAGGGGAAATTCCGGTGATGTCAGGGTGCCCTGCCGTTCATCGCCCGGTACGGTCCCSGTCTCGAAGGTGTTGATCCGCTTAGCCACGATGTAGAAGTCCCCAACACCACGAGCGGGCTGGAAGTTCATCTGCTTGTTTCGCCCTTCGTCGCCCGTCTGCGATAGACAACGTTGTCAGTGCCATGGACACTAAGTTATGTCCGTCAGACAAGTCAACGGTTCGGAGCGGCCCAAGTATGAGAGTGCTATCCCCTCTACTGAGGCAGGGGAAGCGATGCGCGGTGCAGCCGACATGCCCCCTCCAATGGAGCGCCCAAAAAGGGCGTTTTCGACGCCTAAGCCCGTGCAGCCCCTCCAAGGCAGCCCGCACGCTGTCCCGCGGGCAGGGGTTGGCGCAGATGTGGCCGGGGGCTATTCCACCGGCAGGAGCCAGGTCAGCTCCGAGGCGTCGCCTTCGATGTGGCGGGCTAGTTCCTCGTTGAACTTGGCGCCGTACTCGGCGCGGATGTGTTCCTGGAATGCGGCTTCGTCGCTGTAGACCTCAAAGACAAAGTACTCTCGGGGATTTTCTTCCCGGGTATAGGGAAGGAACAGTTCGTTGCCCTGTTCCTGACGGACGTGCCGGGTCAGTTCGAGCATCATCTCTGCGACGCGGGCTTCGCTGCCGGGTTTGACGGTGAATTCGGCGTATAGGGTTTTGGTCATCGTGATCCCTTTCAGGTGAAGGTGTTTGGCGGCTGTTCGGAAAGTTCCCCGGCGTCAGGCCGGAGGGCGGAGTTCGCCGGTGCCTCTTTGTATCAGCTCGGACGGGACAACATAGGTCTGCGGAGGTTGCTGCTCACCATCAATTCTGGCCAGCAGCCGCTCTGCTGCCAGCTTCCCGATTCGCTCGGGRTGCTGGGCGATGACGGTTACGCCGGGATCCAKCATGTCGGCAAGCGTGAAGTCATCGAACCCGATCAAGGCCACTTGTTTGCTTAGCCCGAGCTCTCTCAAAGCACGCATGGCRCCGAACGTGACGAGGTTCTGGCTCGAGAATATCGCCGTCGGTGGTTCCCCGGCAGTGAAAAGCTCCAGCGTGGCCAGCCTCGCCGACTCCTCGTCGTGAAGGTTTTCACGGACGGGAACCGTCGAGGTGGGAATTCCGTACCGACCGATCTCCTCAATGAACCCCCGCCGGCGTTCCCTTGCGGTCTGGATGTCTGTGCGGTCCCCCAGATAGGCGAGCCTGGTGTGGCCGTGGCTGATCAGGTGTGCGGCCGCCTTGGCGGCGCCGGCGGCGTTATCAGTTACGACGGCATCGGCTTCCAGCCCTACCGGCTCACGGTCGATGAAGACCAAGGGCAGATCACGGGAATGCTCCGGAATGACGTACGCCTGGCTTCGGGCGATCGGTGTGAGGATGAGCCCGTCGACGCGCCGGCCAAGAAACGCTGTAACAATGGCCTGCTCCCGCCGGGGGTCGTCATCGAGACTCGCCGCAAAAACCGCTATCCCCCTGGCCCCCAGCGCATCTTCAATTGCCCGGTTGATCTMGCCGCTGAAGGGGTTGGAGACACTTGGCAACAGGAGACCGACGGAGAGCGTTCTCCTGCCCGCGCGGCGCAGGCTGCCGGCCGCCATGTCCAACTGGTAGTTGAGTTGCCGGGAAGCGCTGAGCACCTTTTCCCGGGTGGCCTCCGACACAMCGGGTTCGTCATTGATCACCCGGGAGACAGTCTTAATTCCGACGCCGGCAAGGGCAGCCACGTGGCGCATCGTCGGACGACTGGCGGAAAGGGCCGGCTGGCTACGATCGGACATCGTTGTCAAAAAAATCGCTCCTTCTGATTACATCTATTGACTCTCCAGTGTGATGCTGCTTACATCGTACATGACATCGTTGTCGAGGCCAGTGAGGGTCTCAAACACCAGGAGATTCAATGTTGAGTTCCAAAGCACGCCGTTCAACGGCCACCCGCCTGTTCGCTGCAGGAGCAGTGCTGACCTTGGKAGCGCTCAGTCTTACTGCCTGTGGCGGCAGTTCCACCGGGACGGCTGCCAGCGGAGGCGCCACTGACGCAAAGATCGGCGTTTCGCTGATCGTAAAGACCACGTCCAACCCGTACTTCGTAGCAATGGAAGACGGCGCGAAAAAAGCAGCCGAGGGGGGCAACATTGATCTGAAGCTGGCTGCCGGCAAGTCCGACGGCGACGAAGACACCCAGATCCAGGCGATCGAGAATGCAATCTCCAAGGGCGACAAGGGCATCCTTATCACCCCGAACGGGCCCGCCGTGGTCGACRCAATCAAGAAGGCCCGCGACGCAGGCTTGTACGTGATCGCCCTGGACACCCCGCCGGACCCGGCCAGCGCAGTGGACATCACCTTCGCGACCGACAACTTCGCGGCCGGCAAACAGATCGGGCAGTGGACCGCGGCGCAGCTGGATGGCAAGAAGGCCACTATTGCCTTGGTTGATCTGTTCAGCGACAAGGTCGTTTCGGTTGACTACAACCGCGATCAGGGATTCCTGACCGGAATGGGCATCGACACCGCCGACAAGACGAAGAACGGTGACGAGRCCAAGACCGGCAAGTACACGGGCGGTAAGGGCGGGGACTACGAGATCGTCGGCAGCCAGGCCTCCCAGGGCGCCGAGGACGGCGGCCGGACCGCGATGGAAACCCTGCTGTCGAAGAACCCCAACATCAACGTCGTCTACACCATCAACGAACCGGCCGCTGCGGGCGCCTATGAGGCACTGAAGGCTGCGGGCAAAGAAAAGGGCGTGCTGGTCGTCTCCATCGACGGAGGCTGCACCGGCGTGAACAACGTCAAGTCCGGAATCATCGGCGCCACCGCCCAGCAGTACCCCGTCAAGATGGCCCAGCTGGGCGTCCAAGCCATCCACGACCTGGCCACGTCGGGCAAGAAGCCGTCGGTCTCAGCGGGCCTGGACTTCTTCAACACCGGCTCCGCACTGGTCACTGACAAGGCAGTTGCCGGGCTGGACAGCATCGACACCACGGCCGCTTCTCAGATCTGCTGGGGCAAGTAACCCTTCCCTGTGCGGGGAGACGTGCCAAGGCGTCTCCCCGCAGCGCGCAGCACGACAACAGTTACAGAACATGGAAGTTCAGGAGTAATTCAAGTGACCCAGCAACAGACCGCCGGCCCGCCGAGCGCCGGGCATGCTGATTTGGCCKAGGAATTCCTCGACCGCCAGACCCCTCTCAGCAGAATCCGCAACATTCTCCACCGCTACCCGGCCCTCAGCCCCGCCATTGTCCTGCTGATCGCAGTGGTGGTCTTCGGGCTCCTCAATGACCGCTTCCTGCGGGTAGAGAATTTGTCCCTGATCACGCAGCAGGTGGCGGTGGTGGGCACCCTGGCCATCGCTCAGACCCTCATCATCCTGACYGCCGGCATCGACCTCTCCGTCGGTGCGGTCATGATCCTGTCCTCGATGGTGATGGCCCAGCTCGCGGTCGGCAGCGGTGTTCCCGGGCCGCTGGCACTCATTGCAGGTCTCGCTGTCGGTCTTGCCGCCGGCGCGCTCAACGGGTTCCTGGTCACAAGATTCCGGCTCCCGCCGTTCATCGTCACCCTCGGAACGTTGAACATTTTCGTCGCCCTAACGCTGCTCTACTCAGGCGGCAGCACGGTCCGCGGATCCGCGATGCCAGGTGTCCTCACCTGGCTGGGAACCACGTTCCCGGTCGGGGCCGTCCGCATCTCCACCGGCGTCGTCATGATGCTCCTGCTCTACGCCGTTGTCGCCTTCATCCTGGGCAAGACGGCCTGGGGACGGCACGTCTACGCCGTGGGCGATGACAAGGAGGCGGCCCGTCTCGCCGGTATTCCGGTCAGCCGCGTCCTCATGAGCGTCTACCTTGCCGCAGGAGCAGTTCTTGCCGCCGGCGCTKGGATCCAGATCGGCCGCACCAACGCCGCCAGCCCAAACGCCGGGGTCGATCTGAACCTGGACTCCATCACCGCCGTCGTGATCGGCGGAACAAGCCTCTTCGGCGGCCGCGGCTCCATCTGGGGTTCTCTGCTCGGAGCACTGATCGTCGGAGTTTTCCGAAACGGCCTGTCCCTCGCCGGCCTGGACGTCCTGTACYAGACACTCGCCGTAGGCATCCTGATMATTGTTGCTGTGTCTATCGACCAGTGGATCCGAAAGGTCAAGTCATGACCATGACAGAATCTGCAGCCTCCCATACCGCCACCCGCGAACCCATCCTCCAGGCCAGGAACCTCGTCAAGACCTTCGGCCGCGTCGTCGGCCTAGACGGCGTCAGCCTGGACCTGTACCCGGGCGAAGTCCTGGCCGTCATCGGCGATAACGGTGCCGGCAAGTCCACGCTGATCAAGTGCCTTACCGGCGCGGAAATACCGGACACGGGAGAACTATACGTATCGGGGAAGCAGGTGCACTTCAAGCGACCGCAGGACGCCCGGGTCCACGGCATCGAAACGGTCTACCAGAACCTGGCCGTCTCCCCGGCACTCGATGTTGCCTCGAACCTGTTCCTCGGCCGTGAAGAGCGACTCCCCGGCCCCTTGGGGAGCCTATTCCGAATGCTCGACACCAAAGGCATGCGCCGGAAGGCAAAGGAAGAGCTGACCCGCCTGGGCATCTCCACCCTCCAGGACGTCACAGTGCCGGTCGAAAACCTCTCCGGCGGACAGCGCCAGGCCGTCGCCGTGGCCCGCGCCGCAGCGTTCGGTTCCAAGGTGGTAGTGCTGGATGAGCCGACGGCGGCACTCGGGGTTCGGGAATCGAACCAGGTCCTGCAGTTAGTCCGGGACCTCCGGGACCGCGGCCTGCCGGTCATCCTGATCAGCCACAACATGCCCCATGTGTTTGACGTCGCGGACCGCATCCACATCCAGCGCCTCGGCAAGTGCGCCGCCACGATCACCCCGCAATCACACACCATGACCGACGCAGTTGCGATCATGACCGGTGCAGCCACCGCCTAAACAGCTGCCGCCTGCCACTAATCAGTCCGCGGACCCGGTCTATCGGTCCGCGGACTGACGTGGCTCGGACAGGCCCCCATCAGCTTCCACGAAAGACAGACCATGGATTACCTCACAACAGCCCGGCACGACGCTCACCAGATGCTCGACGTCATGGTGGTAGGCGAAGCGCTGATCGACGTGGTCACCACGTCACACGACAAAGTCGAACACCCGGGCGGCTCACCGGCCAACGTCGCCTACGGACTCGGCCGCCTCGGCATAGCCACCGGCCTGCTCACAGCCATCGCCCCGGACGCGCGGGGGACCTCCATCGAAAACCATCTCCGCAGCGCGGGCGTCATACTCCTGCCCGGATCAAAATCCCTCACCCGGACGGCATCGGCAACCGCAACCCTTGAACCCGACGGCTCCGCAAAGTACGACTTCGACATCACCTGGGACCTCGCCCCGACAGCCCCCGCCTACTTCCCAAAAATACTGCACACCGGATCCATCGCCACCTTCCTTAATCCCGGTGCGGGCGCCGTAAAATCCCTGCTCGAACAGGCCCACAGACACTGCATGATCACTTACGATCCCAACATCAGGCCGGCCCTGCTCGGCAGCCACATGGAAGCCAAAGCCACGTTCGAAGAGCTCGTACCATTAACCGACGTCGTTAAACTCAGCGACGAAGACGCCCAATGGCTTTACCCCGAAAAAAGCCTGGACGAAAGCGCAGCCCACATCCTCGGTCTGGGGACCGGACTTGCCGTCATCACCAAGGGCGCAGAAGGMTCACAATTCGCCACCCCCRCCGCMAACATCAGGATTCCTGCCGTGAAGTCCAACGTTGCCGATACCATCGGCGCCGGGGACTMCTTCATGTCCGCCCTGATTCTGGGCTTTCTCACCCGAGGAACCGAAGGCTTCGCCCCAGCTGTCCTGGAGCAGCTCGGCCACACCGCGGCTGCAGCCGCGGCCATTACCGTTCAGCGCCCMGGAGCGAACCCCCCAACCATGGAAGAACTCAACATGGCGCTCGGAGCCCTTCCGAGMGTGTCCGTATAGCAGTGGGGTACGCCTTACCTTGAGGTGTATCGCGCCGACGAAGACCGCCGCCGAGCCCAACAAGCGGTACTGCCACGCGGCCTTCCCCCAATGACCTGCGTCCACGAAATGGTGTCCCCCTGACGGTCTGGAACCGAACACGTCGCCCGTGCGCTGCGTTTTCCCGAAGGTAATGCCCMTTCGCGCTCAGCCCAGCCAGAACCGGATCTCGTCCGCCCTCGACAGCGGGCTATCGCCCCATTCGGTCCGTGTGTCGTAGCACGTCGATCACCGCTGGCCTGATCTCAGTCAGCACGGACTTGGAGCGGTCGCGTAGTCGGCTCTTGCTCATGATCAGTCCCACCCGCCCGGTGTCAGGCCACTCCGGGTGTGCCCTTGTCACACACTCGATTAGACATCCCGGGCCGCCATACGCCGCGTTGTTGCCGTCAGACGGGCCTAAGGCTTTCCTGCGAAGATCCGRTTGTTMTTTCACGGGCGGGTTTTGAAGGATTCCACCTTGGCGGGGTCGCGTTCAATGACCGGGTCCAGGATGTCATCGACCTGTGCCAGAAGGGTGGGGTCAAGTTTCACTCCGGCTGCGGTGGCGGTGTCTTTGAGCTGGTCGGGKCGTGAGGCACCGACGATTGCCKCCGATACGTTGGGGTTTTGCAGTACCCACGCGACGGCGAGTGCGGGCATGGACAGGCCGGCGTCCGCGGCGAGCGGTTTGAGTTGCTGGACGCGGGTGAGGATGTCCTCGGTCAGGTAGCGGTTGTCGGATTTGAGTTCGCCATCCTGACCTGTGAAGCGTGATGCTGCCGGGGCGGCCTGGCCGGGGACGTATTTTCCGGTCAGGACGCCTTGGGCCATGGGTGACCAGCAGATCTGTCCCAGTCCCAGCTCCTCGCAGGTGGGGACGACTTCTTTTTCGATGACCCGCCAGAGCAGGGAGTACTGGGGCTGGTTGGAGATCAGGTGAATGCCCAGTTCCCGGGCGAGGGCGGCGCCGGCGCGGATTTCTTCGACGGTCCATTCGGAGACGCCGATATACAGGGCCTTGCCTTGACGGACGACGTCGGCGAAGGCCTGCATGGTTTCTTCCAGCGGTGTCTCATAGTCGTAGCGGTGGGCCTGGTAGAGGTCCACGTAGTCGGTCTGCAGCCGCTTCAGGGAGCCGTTGATGGATTCCATGATGTGCTTGCGGGACAGCCCGCGGTCATTCCGGCCCTCGCCGGTGGGGAAGTAGACCTTGGTGAAGATCTCGACGCTTTCGCGCCGCACACCGGCTAGCGCTTCACCGAGCGTGTGCTCCGCGCGGGTGCCGGCGTAGGCGTCGGCGGTGTCGAAGGTGGTAATGCCCAGATCCAGGGCCTGCCGGACGCAGGCCGTGGCCGAGTCCTGGTCGATCTGCTCACCGTGGGTGACCCAGTTCCCGTAGGCGAGTTCGCTGATGTACATGCCGGAGGAACMAAGTTTGCGGTATTCCATGCTGGTGGTGCCTTCCATATCAAGATTTTTATGGCCGTATTCCGGTGTGCGGCTGCGCCATGTGTGGGACGCCGGCCTATACCAGCGGCGTGATCGTCAGGCTCTCGAGTGTTGCGGAGCCGCCGTGAGCGTAGATGGAGACTTGGGTGCTTGTTTTGTCCGGGAAGATCAGGTCCGTAAGCACCAGTTCGCCGTGTTGGGCGAAGACCTCTACGGAGCAGTGGTCGACGTAGATCTTCAGGCTGTATCGGCCGTCCCGTGCGCAAATTGGCGCGGTGTCGACGGAGGCGAATCCATCATGGAAGCCGGTGTCGCCCGAGGCGGTCCGGTCGAGGATGAGTCGGCCCTGGGCGGGATTGATGCCKATTMGGGTTCCTTCCGTGCCGCTCCCTCGAACGATGAGGCCGAATTCTTCGGCCGTCCCGGGCGTGAACTCGGCTTCGATGAACTGAACCGTACCCGTGACGGCTGGGATCGGGCGTGTTTCCTCTGCTAAATGGACGGGGCCGTCCTGAACTGCCGCCCCYAGATCGCGGCATACGGCTTCCTCCACKACGTTCTGGACTAGTCTGATGCTGCCGCCAACTGTGGCCAGGGAGAGTTCCCGGGGGAGAGACATGGGGCTGCGCCAGGGTGAAGTCGGGATCTGATTGGCGTAGTCCCAGTTGTTCATCCAKCCGATCATGATCCGCCTGCCGTCGGGGGCGTCGCTGAAGGAGACGGCGGCGTAATAGTCCCGTCCCCAGTCCAGCCAGTTGTACTCCTGGAGGAGGCCGGCGTCCTGCTCCCCGCTGGTGACGGTGGAGTCGGAGGTGAATTGGACGCCGTCGAAGTCTCCCGTGAAGTACTGCCCTGCTGAACCGCCGTTCGGGCCGCCGGGGTTCAGGTTCACCGTGAGGACCCATTTCAGCTCCAGTGGATTGCCGTCCACCGGCAAAGCAAACAGGTCCGGGCATTCCCAGATGCCGCCGGTGGCGTTGGCGGGGCCGAAATCGCTGAGGTATTCCCAGGCTTTCAGGTCCTCGGACTTGTAGAGGACTACTTTGTAGTCGTCGGCTTCGACGGCMGCCATCACCCAATAGGAGCCGGCGCCGCCGTCATAACGGAAGACCTTTGGGTCACGGAAGTTGGCTGAGTTGCGGCTGAGCACGGGATTGCCCACGTATTTCTTCCAGGTGAAACCGCCATCCAGACTGTAGGCCAGCGACTGCGCCTGGACGCCGAACAAGGGCGACGCTTCTTTGTAGGCGCTAGTGTAAATGGCCACCAGCGGGGGCGCCGTCTCGGTGCCGAACCCGCTGCTGTTTTGGCTGTCGAATACGATGCTGCCGGAGAAGATGTCCTCCTGCTCGTCGCAGGCAATCGCGACGGGCTGTTCGGTCCAGTCGGTGAGGTTCGCCGACGTGGCGTGGCCCCAGGACATGTTTCCCCAGGTGTTTCCGAAGGKGTTGTTTTGGTAGTAGAGGTGGTAGAGGCCCTGGTGATGGATCAGGCCGTTGGGATCATTGAGCCAGGTGTCTCGGGCCGTGTAATGCAGGGCGGGCCGGAAAGCTTCCGGATGTGAGGTGGTCACGGCCGTCATGGGAGGTGCACTCGTTTCAGGTTCGGAATGGGGCAAGGAAAGAGCCAGAATCTGACGGTGATGGTCAGATTGGCCGCGGTGTTGGAGACGGAAAGTGGCGGTCAGCTGACCAGGGCCTGCATTTCCGCCAAGGACGGCAGGTCCGCCCCTGGACGGCCCACCGTAATGGCGGCTGCCATGGATGCCATGCGGGCGATTTGTTCGAGAACGTGCGGAGCCAGACCCTCGMCACCTCTGGTCAGAAGCCCCAGGATGAGGGCCGCCATGTAGGCATCCCCTGCACCGATGGTGTCCACGACAACGGTTTCCACGGAGGGGACAGTGATTTCCGTCTCTGCGGTGAGCAGGAAGGATCCTTCTGATCCGCGGGTGACCACGACCAGATCCGCGCCCAGTCCGCGTATGTGGCGGGCAGCCTCCTCCGGCGAATGGCGCGGATACAACCATGCCGCGTCCTCGTCGCTGAGTTTCACGACGTCGGTGAGGGGAACGAGGTCTTCGAAGATGGTTCTGGCTTCGTGTTGGCTGCCGAGCAGTTCGGGCCGGATGTTCGGGTCATAGGTGACGGTGCTGATTCCTGCGCAGTGCTGCAGGAGGGATTTCACGCCTGAGGCTCCCGGTGCGAGGAAGCTGGCGATTGACCCGGCGTGCAGGAGCGTGGGCAGGTACGTCGGKGMAACCGATGGGAGCTCCCAGACGAGGTCGAAAGAATAGCTTGCGGACCCGTCGTCGRCYAGCGTTGCTGTGGCGGTMGATGTAAAKGTGGCGGACTGGCAGCCGGGAAGGATATGGACGCCTGCACCGCTTAGATGGCTGCTGACGGCAGCTCCCCGGCTATCTGTACCGATTGATGTCAGGAACCCCGTTGAAACATCCAGACGGGCAAGTCCGTAGGCCACATTGGCGGGTGAACCCCCCGGGTGCTCGGTGACGCCGTTCCCCGTGTGGACCACATCGATAAGTGCTTCGCCGACAACGATCACCTCGGGTGGGGCGGACAGTGTGGCAGGGGGGTTCGTCATGGGGTTCTTTCKGGGTTTTCAGCAGCCTGCAAGGAAGCTGCGCGGKGCTGATACCGCGGGGAAAGCGGCCTCTCGGACCGCGGATTGGGCCGTCAGCCGGGGAGGGGGCCTTCAGTGTGCGGATTCCGGTACTTTCAGCGCCCAATGGGATGCGCTGAGGGTGATCCGTTCTCCGGCGCCGCGGGGAGCGTTCCGCCTTGCGGCGTCCCTCTTCGGTGGGCGGACGGTCCGGGTCCTGCGGGCGTCGGGTACGGCGGAGAGCAGCAACTGCGTGTACGGATGATGGGGGGCGGCCATCAGCTCGATGCTCTCGCCACCCTCGACCAGGTCCCCGGCGCACATCACCATGGTTRTGTCCGCGATGTAGCGTGCGGATGCGAGGTCGTGGGTGATGTAGAGCATGGACACGCCCCGTTCATCGCGGAGTTTGCGCATCAGATTGAGAATCCCGATGCGGACCGAGACGTCGAGCATGGAGGTGGGTTCGTCGGCCAGTATGATTTCCGGTTCCACGGCCAGGGCTCTGGCGATGGCGACGCGCTGCCGCTGTCCGCCGGACAGCTGATGGGGGTATCGGTCCAGCATCTGTTCGCCCAGACCGACCGTTGCCATTAGTTCACGCAGTTTGAGTTTGAGGGCCTGCGGGCTGTCGTTTTCTCCGTGAAGCTGGAGGGGTCGGGTCAGGAAGTGTTCGATGCGGTGTGCCGGGTTGAGGGATCCGAAGGGGTCCTGGAAGACCATTTGGACCTTGCTGCGGTATTTCATCGACGCCCGGCGGCGTTCGGTGGCAAAGATGTCTTGTCCGTCTAGGATGAGCTGGCCGCCTGTGGGCTGCTCAAGGCGGGCGAGAATCCGGGCGATGGTGCTCTTTCCGCTGCCGGATTCCCCGACGAGTGCCACAATCTCGCCGCGGTTGATGTCGAAGGAGACGTCGTTGACCGCACGTACGGTCGAACGGAACGGGAAACTTCCCAGCTGATAGTCCTTGCTCAGGTTGCGTACCTGAACCAGGGGCTCGGTCGCCGTTCCTGGGCGGGATGAGGTGCTGTGTGCGGGGCTCATCGGCGTGACCTTTCGCGGGGGACGACATATCCGGGTACGAGCAGACAGGCTGCCTCGTGGTTTTCGGCTCCTGGAAGAAGCGGCGGTTCGATGGTKCGGCACGCCTCGGTGGCAAGCGGGCACCGGGGGTGAAAGCGGCACCCGGCGGGGGGATGGGCCATGTTCGGCGGGGCGTCCGGGATCCCTATCAACTCCACTCTCGGCCCGGTCAGCGGAGGGAACGCTCCCATCAGGGMGTTCGTGTAGGGGTGAAGCGGATTGTCCAGCATTGTCTTGGAGGKAGCGACCTCGACCAGCTTTCCTGCATACATCACAGCCATACGGTGGGAGAGCTCGACCATGAGCGAGATGTCGTGGGTGATKAACAGAATGGAAAAGCCCAGCCGCTGCTGAAGTTCTTTGATCTGGTGCATGATTTCCTGCTGAACCACCACGTCCAGGGCAGTGGTGGGTTCATCCATGATCAGGAGAGAGGGTTTAAGCGCCAGCGCTATCGCGATGACTGCCCGMTGGCGCATTCCGCCGGAGAGCTGGTGCGGGTAGGACTTGAGCCGGCCGGGGCTGATGTCGACAAGTTTCAGCAGCTCCGCTGCGCGTTCACGGGCGGCCTGCTTGGACATCTTTTCGTGCGTTGTGAAGACATCGACGATCTGATCCCCGATGGTCATGACGGGGTTCAGGGAGTTCATCGCGCTTTGGAAGACCATGGCGACGTCGCGCCAGCGGGTACGTCGCAGTTCTTCCTCACCCAGGTCCAGGAGATTCCTTCCTGCGAGTTCGATGGAACCGCCGGTGATTTTTGCCGGGGTCTGCAGGAGCCGCATGATCGCGTTTGCGATGGTCGACTTGCCGCAGCCTGATTCACCGGCGAGGCCGAACACTTCTCCGGCGCCGATGTCGAAGCTGACACCATCCACGGCGGTGACGTTCCCGCTTTCCGCTGTGTATTGGACCTGCAGGTTCTTCACGCTCAGCACGGGGCCGACGGCGGCACGGCCGATGTTTCCCCGGTCCTGTTCAGTCAGGGTTTCCATCTGTCAGCCTTTCTTTTCCACGCGCAGGCGAGGGTTGGTGATTTCATCAACGGCGTAGTTKATCATGGCCAGGGCAAATGCCACGACGGCGATGGCGACGCCGGAGGGCAGGAGCACCCACCAGTCGCCGGTCATGAGCGCACCGTCGTTGTTTGCCCAATAGAGGTTGGTTCCCCAGCTGACGGATCCGGTGTCGCCGAGCCCCAGGAACTCCAGGCCCGCCTGGGCGCCGATGCCGTAGATGACGCAGCCCAGCAGGGTGCTCATCACGATGGAGRCCATGTTGGGCAGGATCTCCCGGAACATGATGCGCCATGC
>NZ_JBFTHK010000100.1:0-15531 GCF_056394205.1 Arthrobacter sp. 10T413_2
ACGCCGAGATCGTGCTCCCTGACCACGATTCCGGCCTCCTCGAAAACTTCGCGGCAGGCAGCCTCCACGTCGGACTCCCCCGGTTCCACATGGCCGCCGAGACCCACTATTTTTCCGACGCCGAACCCGGTCTTCTTGGTACCGAGCAGKACGTGCGTCCCGGCGGCTTCGTCGCGTAGCAGGAAGCACAGAGTGACAGCTGTCGAATTCATGGATCAACATTAGCGCCCGGCCACGGTGGCTGGGGTCTCCCCGCCGCAGTTGGTCCGGGCGGCCGTCCTACCCCAGGGCGCGCGGGTGCGCGGCGGCGTAGATCTCCCGCAGCGTATCAGCCGTCACCTGGGTGTAGACCTGTGTGGTGGTCACCGAGGCGTGCCCGAGTAGTTCCTGGACCACGCGGACGTCGGCACCGCCCTCCAGAAGGTGGGTGGCGAAGGAGTGCCGCAGGGTGTGTGGTGACACGTCCTTGGTKATGTTGGCTTTGTCCGCGGCCGACTTCAGGATGGTCCAAGCGCTTTGCCGGCTGATCCTGCCGMCGCGGGCGTTCAGGAACAGCGCCGGGGTGCCCTTGCCCTTGGCGGCCAGCAGGGGCCGGCCGCGGACGAGGTAGGCGTCGAGGGCTCGTGCCCCGAACGATCCCAGCGGGACGAGACGTTCCTTGGACCCCTTGCCGAAGAGCCTGACTATCGCGGGACCCTCGCTGTCACCGGCCCCGGGCGCGGTGTGCAGGGAGATGTCGTCGACGTCGAGGCCCACGGCCTCGCTGATGCGGGCGCCGGTGGAATAGAGGAACTCGAGCAGGGCACGGTCACGCAGTCCGGTGGCCGTGTCCKTGCCGACGGCCTCGAGGATCCTCGTGACCTCCCCGACGCTGATCGCCTTGGGCAGGCGCTTACCGGGCATCGGCGGGTGGACGTCGCTGGCCGGGTCGGTGGGCGTGATGCCTTCCAGCGCCCAGAATTTGTGGAGACCGCGCACTGCCACGACGGTGCGTGCCGCGGACCGGACGCCGAGGGAGGATCCTCCGTCGGACCCGTCGGATAAGGCCTGGACGAAGCCGGTGACATCATGCCGGGTGACGTCCGTCGGTCGCTGGCGGCCCGAACGGGCGAGGTAGCTCGCGTACCGGGCAAGGTCCCGCCGGTACGCGGCGAGGGTGTTCGCCGCCAGTCCGCGTTCCACCCCCATGTGCTGCAGGTAGTCAGTGATGGCGCGGTCAATCTCCGTCTGCGGACGAACCGTCGGCGCCGGGGCGGGCGGTTCCAGCGTCTGCGGGCCGGCGATCAGCGCGTCGGTCATCGGCGCTGGCTGGGATGGGCCGGCCAGGGCGCGTCGGCCGGGCGGAGGCTTGCGAAGTCGTCGGCGCGGGCGGCGGCGGCGGCAAGGACGCCGACGACGGCGGACGGGTTGTGGAGGCGGCCGTCCAGCACTGCCTGAACGGCCTCGTCCAGCGGCGTCCAGTGCAGTTCGATTTCGGCTTCCTCGTCGGTGCGGACGTGCMGTTCGTGTCCCGGCACGTCCCTCAGGCCGCGGGCCAGGTAGATGCGGATGGCCTMGCTGGAGGACCCCGGGGAGTTGAAGAAGTCGGCCAGCACGTTCCAGCGGTCCGCCACGAGGTCCGCCTCCTCGGCGAGCTCGCGGGCGGCGCCGACGACGAAGTCCTCGCCTTCGACGTCGAGCAGCCCCGCGGGGATCTCCCAGAGATCCATGCCGACGGGGTGCCGGTACTGCCGGAGCAGCAGGACATCGCCGGCGTCGTTCATCGGGAGAACGGCTACCGCACCGGGATGGTCGATGTAGTCCCGGACCAGGGTGTCGCCKTCGTCGTTGAGCTGGAAACTGTCACTGACGACGTCCCAGATCCTGCCTTCGTACACCTTGTGGGAAGACAAAAGACGGCGCGGGCTCGGTTCATCCGAAACCTGCCGTGCAGCATTGGGGGTCTCAGACATACCGGGCATCGCGCCGTCCTTTGATTCAGTTGGAAATTACTTGGACACTGCTGCCGACGAGGGCTTCGGGGCATCACCCGGGGCGGTAGCCGGGGCTTCTGCCGTGGCGCTGGCGCCGGCCGTGGATACAGCGTCGGCGGCGTGCTGGTGATCCAGGGCGGCCTTGACCAGGCCCGCGAAGAGCGGGTGCGGGCGTGTGGGCCGGGAGCTGAGCTCGGGGTGTGCCTGCGTGGCCACGTAGTACGGGTGGACGTCGCGGGGAAGTTCCACGAACTCGACCAGCTTGCCGTCGGGCGACGTACCGGAGAAGGAGAGCCCCTTGGCGGCAATCTGATCACGGTACTTGTTGTTGACCTCGTAGCGGTGCCGGTGCCGTTCGCTGACCGTGGTGGCGCCGTAGGTTTCGGCAACAACGGAGCCTTCATCGAGCTTGGCTTCGTAGAGGCCCAGGCGCATGGTGCCGCCGAGGTCGCMCTTGCCGTCAACGATGTCCAACTGCTCTTCCATCGTGGCGATGACCGGGTACTTGGAGTCAGGCTCGAACTCCKAGKAGGATGCGCCTTCGAGGCCGACCACGTTGCGGGCGTACTCGATCACCATGCACTGCAGTCCCAGGCACAGGCCCAGGACCGGGAGCTTGGTTTCGCGGGCATACTTCAGGGCGCCCAGCTTGCCTTCGAGGCCGCGGATGCCGAAGCCGCCCGGCACGCAGATGGCGTCGACGCCGGCGAGGGACTGCACGGCGCCCTCGCGGGTTTCGCATTCGTCCGAGGGGACCCAGCGGATCTTGACCTTGRTGTCGTTGGCGAAGCCGCCGGCGCGCAGGGCCTCCGTGACGGACAGGTAGGCGTCCGGCAGGTCGATGTACTTGCCGACGAGCGCGATCTCAACCTCGTGCTTCGGGTTGTGGACAGCGTCGAGCAGCTTGTCMCAGCTGGTCCAGTCCACGTCCTTGAACGGCAGGTCCAGGGCACGGACGATGTAGGAGTCCAGGCCCTGGGAGTGCAGGGTCTTGGGGATGTCGTAGATGCTGGGCGCGTCCGGGCAACCGATCACGGCGTCGATGTCGACGTCGCACATGCGGCCGATCTTCTCGCGCATCGGCTGCGGGACCTCGCGGTCCGAACGGATCACGATTGCTTCGGGCTGGATGCCGATGGAGCGCAGCGCGGCAACGGAGTGCTGCGTCGGCTTGGTCTTTAGCTCCTGGGACGGGCCGATGTACGGCACGAGCGATACGTGGAGGAAGAACACGTTGTTGCGCCCGATGTCCTGGCGGACCTGGCGGGCGGATTCTAGGAACGGCTGGGACTCGATGTCGCCMACGGTTCCGCCGATTTCGGTGATGATGACGTCCGGGGCGTTCTTGCCCTCGGCCGGCAGCCGCATGCGCCGCTTGATCTCATCGGTGATGTGCGGGATGACCTGGACGGTGTCGCCGAGGTATTCGCCGCGGCGTTCCTTGGCGATGACGGTCGAGTAGACCTGGCCGGTTGTGACGTTGGCCGAGCCTTCKAGGTTTTCATCGAGGAAGCGCTCGTAGTGGCCGATGTCCAGGTCMGTTTCGGCGCCGTCGTCAGTGACGAAGACTTCGCCGTGCTGGAAGGGGTTCATCGTGCCCGGATCCACGTTCAGATAGGGATCGAGCTTTTGCATTGTTACAGACAGACCGCGAGCCCGCAGGAGGTGGCCGAGRCTCGAAGCCGTCAGTCCCTTACCGAGCGAGGACGCTACACCACCGGTGRCGAAGATGTGTTTGGTCGTCTTGGACGAGCCCGGAAACCGGGAATTTACACGAGAGTTTGATCGCTGCACCACGGGGTTTGAGCTTATCATCAATTCGGCCTTCCACGGGTTCTTTGGGGGGATCCCGATGTGATTGTTGTCCTAGCGGCGGTCGTTGCTGCGGTAGTGGCGGCCCCTCAGATCTGCGGGAGGAGCTTGGCGTCGTCCAGCAGCTCCTGGGCGTGGGCCTGGGCCGATTCCGAGTCCTCCTGGCCGGCGAGCATGCGKGCGAGCTCGCGGACGCGCTCGCCCTCGTCCAGCAGCTGCACGTCGCTCGAGGTGAAGCCGGTAGCGGTGGCGCCGTCGGCGCCCCGGACGGAGGTCTTCGTGACCCGGATGTGCTGGTTCGCGAAGGCGGCCACCTGCGGCAGGTGGGTCACCACGAGGACCTGGACATGCCGGGCCAGCATCGCCAGCCGGCGCCCGATCTCGACGGCGGCGCGGCCGCCCACGCCGGCGTCGACCTCGTCGAAGACGAACGTCGGGACGGGATCGACAGCGGCCAGCACCACTTCGATGGCGAGCATGACGCGGGAGAGTTCACCGCCCKAGGCCCCCTTGCCCAGCGGCCGGGCCGGTGCCCCGGAGTGCGGCTGGAGCAGGAAGGAGATCTCGTCGGCGCCGAAGGGACCCAGTTGCTCTGTTGGTTCCACATTGATGACCAGGGTGGCGTCGGCCATGGCCAGCGCCGTCAGCTCAGCGCTGACCCGGGCAGAGAGGTCCTTCGCGGCCTTGGTGCGCGCCTTGCTGATCGCGCCGGCCTGCTTCCGGAGCCCGGCTTCGGCCCGGGTGACCTCGGCGTCCAGCGCCTCGATCCGGGTGGAGTCGTCCTGCAGTTCGTCGTACCGGGCGCGGGCCTKCTCKGCCCAGACCAGCACCTCGTCGATGCTCGGCGCGTACTTCCGGACCAGCTTGGCCAGCACCGCCCGGCGGTCCTCGATCTCGGCGAKCCGCTCCGGCCCCTCGGTGTCAAGGGCGGCCTGGTAGCTGGCCAGCTCGGTGGCGATGTCGTTKAGCAGGAAACCGACCTCTGCCAGGCGTGCCGCGGCCGAGCCCAGCTCTTCGTCGTGTTCGGCCACGTGCTCCAGGGTGCGCTTGGCGGCATCCACCAAGGTGGTGGCGTCGGCGTCTTCGCCGAAGTCCTMGGCGATGAGCGCCTGGTGGGCGGTGCTGGCCGCAATCCGCAGTTCCTCGACGTTGKCAAGCTTCACGGCCTCTGCCTTCAGGGCCTCGTCCTCCCCCGGCTGCGGGTCGACGCCGTCGATCTCGGCGAGGGCTGCCTGCAGCGACTCGGCCTCGCGGAGTCGCTCCCGGGCGGCACTGCGCAAGGCGTCCAGTTCACCCTGGCTGGCGTGCCAGTGGGCGTAAAGCTCCTGATAGGCAGCCAGTGTTTTGGCGAGGCCGTCACCGGCGAACTTGTCCAAAGCGCCGCGTTGCGCCACCGGGCTCTTGAGCCGGATCTGGTCCGATTGCCCGTGCACCACCACAAGGGTTTCGCCGATTTCGGCGAGCACGCCGACCGGCGCGGCGCGTCCGCCCACGTATGCGCGGCTTCGGCCGTCGGCGCCGACGCTGCGGGCCAGCAGCAGCTCCGCGCCGCCGTCGAACTCCTCAATCTCGGCGCCCGCCTCGCGGGCCCGCGCGATGGCGGCGTGTCCGGCGTCGAGCTTCAGCACGGCCTCCGCGGAGGCGCTCTTCGCGCCGCTGCGAACGGCGCCGGCGTCGGACCTGGCACCGAGGAGCAGGCCGACGGCGGTGACCACCATGGTCTTGCCGGCGCCGGTTTCACCGGTCACCACGCTGAGGCCCGGGCCCAGCGGCAGGATGGCATCGGTGATGACACCGAGGTCGCGGATTCTCAGTTCTTCAAGCATGGTTCACTTCGCAGTCGATGGATCGGGTGCGTCGCCGTCCCCTGCATGGCGCGGCGAGGGCAGCGGCGGCATGGGACGGGGTGTGCGGATAATCGGGACGGGTCCGGTGTGGATGGCCTCCGCCTGAGGCATGGGGCCCCGCCAACCCTGGATCGGGAGCTCGAATTTGCGGACCAGCCTKCCGGAGAAGGGCGTCTGGTGCGTCCTGGCCAGCCGCACCGGTGTGGCGGAGCGGGTCACTTCGACGCGCGCGCCGGGCGGCAGGTCCACGGAGCGGCGGCCGTCGCACCAAAGCACGCCCTGAGCGTCGGTCCGGTTCAGGATCTCGACGGCGAGCCTGGACCGGGGCGAGACCACAAGCGGTTTGGCGAAAAGGGCATGGGCGCTGATGGGCACGATMAGCAAGGCCTCGACTTCGGGCCACACCACGGGGCCGCCGGCGGAAAACGCGTACGCCGTGGAGCCGGTGGGAGTGGCCAGGACGACGCCGTCGCAGCCGAAAGAGGTCAGGGGGCGTTCGTCGACTTCAGTGACCACCTCGAGCATCCGTTCCCGGTTGCCCTTTTCGATCGCCGCCTCGTTGAGGGCCCACGTGTGCCAGATCTTCTGGCCACGGACCCAGACCTGGACGTCGATCGTCATCCGCTCCTCCACCGTGTACTCACGGCTCGCGATCCATTCGACGGTCTGGGCGAGGTCGGCCCGCTCGCTTTCGGCCAGGAAACCCACGTGGCCGAGGTTCACACCGAGCAGCGGGACGTCGACTTCCCGGACGAGCTCGGCGGCCCGGAGGATGGTGCCGTCCCCGCCCAGCACCATGACGAGTTCGACGTCGGGCAGCTTCACGTGGTCGTGGAGGACCTCGACKGGGTGGTCGAGCCGGCCGAAGAAGCGGACCATGTCCCCGAGCTCGGTCTTCTGCATCACGGGGATCAGGCCGGAGCCATGCAGCTGGGCGCACGCCTCCCAGGCAGCCTTGAGGGACTCCTCGCGCCCTGTGTGGGCAAGGATGAGGACACGCCTGCTCATCGGGTTCCGCCTTCTGGTGGTACTAGTGGTTCGGCCAGATTGTTCCGAGCAACGCAGCAACGGCTGCGTCCCGCTCCTCGATCTTAGGCGGGACTTCCGACATCGCGCGTTTTATCCACAGGAAGTACTCGACATTGCCGTCCTGGCCCGGCAGCGGGCTTTGGGCGAGGCCTTTGAGGTCCAAGCCCGCGTCCACCGCTGCGGCGGCCACCTTGCCGACGGCGAGCCGGCGTTCCCGCTCCGAGGTGACCACACCGGTCCGGCCCAGGCGATCCTTGCCTATCTCGAATTGCGGCTTGACCATGAGGACGAGGTCGCCGCCGGGTTCGGTGCAKGCGCCCAGGGGCGCCACCACGAGGGTCAGCGAGATGAAGGACAKGTCCGCCACGGTCAGGGCAACCGGTCCGCCGATCTCCGCGGGCGTCATGTAGCGTACGTTGAGGCCTTCATGGACGGAGACCCGGGCGTCGTGCCGGATTTCCGGGACCAGTTGGCCGTGCCCGACGTCGACGGCCACCACGTGGCCGGCCCCGCGCCGGAGCAGCACATCGGTGAACCCGCCGGTGGACGCGCCGGCGTCGAGGCACCGTTTGCCCGCGACGTCGACGGCGGGAAAGGCGTCCAGGGCGCCGGCCAGTTTGTGCCCTGCGCGGCTGACGTACCCKTCCTCGGCGGAGGCAGCGACATCCAGCGCGGCGTCCTCCGGAATCTGCAGGGAGGCCTTGGCGAGGACTTCGCCGCCGGAACTCACCTTGCCCTCGGAAATCAGGCGGGCGGCGTGGGTACGGGACCTCGCCAGCCYGCGGCTGACGAGGGCCTGGTCAAGCCGGCTCACGATCCCCCGTCCCCCGCGCCATGGATACGGCGCGCCATGCCGGCGTCGGAAGCCACGTCTTCGTTCAGGGCCTCCAGCAGGGCATCGTGCATACCCGCATAGGCCTCGCCGTGCTCGGAGACCGGCGTCAGCCGCACGGCGGGGAGCCGGTCCAGCACGGCACTGACCGCCGCGTCCTGGACCTCCGCCTGCCGCCCCTGTGTTTGGTGGGGCGGCAGCGCGGGCCAGTCGATGTCGGCCGCGAGTGCCAGCGCCTCCTCAGCGGCGTCACGTGCCTTTCCGGGCCCGGAATCGCGGTCCGGCGCGTCATGCGGCGCCTGGTCAGGCTCCACGTTTGGCGCCGGGTGTGGCTGCTGGTTCTGCTCGGTCATGGGTCCAGTCTAGTGATCGAGCCACTCAAGGACCGGCGCCAGCGCGCTGGTCGTCTCGGGGTTCGCGGCCCACCAGGCCGAACAGGCGGCACGCCATGAATCGAGGTCAGCGGGGTCGCCGGTGATGTGGACGGACTGGCCACGGACGATCGCCGAGGCGGTGCCGCTGCGGAACCGCCCGGCGTCGTGCTCCACAGCAGGGTACGGAGCGTACAGGCCGGTCAGGTCATTGATGAGGAAATCGGGGCGCTCCCTGGACCGTGCGGCGAGGATCGATTCCTTGGTGTCCASGCCGGTCAGGACAGCCACGGTGGCGAATCCGGCGTTGTTGCCGCCCAGGATGTCGGTGTCCAGGCGGTCACCAACGACAAGCGGCCGGTCGGCGGCCAGCCGCTTGGCGGCGGTGTGGAACAACGGCGCCTCGGGTTTGCCGGCCACGATCGGGGTCTGGCCGGTCGCGGCGGCCACGGCCGCCACGAGGGTCCCGTTACCCGGCGCGATTCCGCGCGCCTGGGGAATGGACATGTCGGTGTTKGTCGCCACCCACAGGGCTCCGCCGGCGACGACGTACGACGCCTCGGCAAGATCCTTCCACCCGAGGTCCGGGCTAAAGCCCTGGACGACGGCGACGGGGTTTTCCGCCGCGACGCGGACGGGAACCAGACCCACCAGTTCGATCTCCTGGGCCAGTGCGGCGCTGCCCGTGATGAGCACGTGCKCTCCGGCCGGCAGCAGCGATGCCAGCAGGGCTGCCGCCGCTTGTGAGGAGCTCACCACCTGGTGGTCCTCGGCGGGAGCGCCGAGCTCGCGCAGGTGCTGCGCCACCTGCGCGGGAGAGCGGGACGCGTTGTTGGTGACGTAGCCGAGTCCGACGCCGACACCGGCCAGCCGGCGCAGCKACTCCACCGCCCCGGGAATGGCGTGGGGTCCTGCATAGACCACACCGTCGAGGTCGGAAAGGAGAGCATCGAAGGTGGAGATCAGTGCCGATCCGGTCATGCGACTAGTCCTCCACCCGCTCGCGCTGGGCCGTCTCGGAGTCTTCGATGACTTCCTGATCCGCGTTGGAGTCCGACTCTTCGTCGGTTACTTCATCGGTTTCGTCGTCGGATTCATCGAGKACGTCGGCTTCGAGGGAATCCTGGTCCGACTCGGCGTCGTCGGACTCGAAGTAGCCGGATTCGGCGTCGTCGGAGCCTTCGTCGACCGGGTTCAGTGCGGTCTCCGCCGCAGCGGCGCCCGTGACTTCCGCGGCAACAGCGGCGCCGGCGGCCCGGGGTGCGCGCTCGTCGGCCCCGGCGTGCGCGGCTGCGGCCTCCTGGGCTTCCTGGGCGCGGAGACGGCGCTGGCGATCTTCCTCACGCGCTTCTTCTTCCTCGTCCCAGCCGAGATCGATGATGTCGGGTTCCTCTTCCGCCCCGAGGCCCAGTGCGTTTTCGGCCACGACGGCCTGCCGCTGCCACTTGGCGGCCTCAGCCGCGCGGCCGGCGGCCGTCAGGGCTTCGGCGTATGCACGGAACAGACGAGGGCTGTAGGAAAAGGCACGGTTGATGTCCAACTGCGCGATCTCCAGCTCGGATACCRCTGCATCGAGCTGTCCGAGGTCGGTGCGGGCACCGGCGGCCACGATAGCCAGTTCCACCTTGCCCGGGGCGTCGAGGTCCTTGGCTTCTTCGGACCGGGCCATATCCAGGGCACGGTCCGGGCGGCCAAGGCCCCGCTCGCAGTCGGCCATGACCGGCAGGTGCATGTTGGACCCGCTGATTCGCCGGTAGGTGCGGAATTCCCGCAGGGCTTCACCATAGTGTCCGGCGGCGTAGGCGGTCAGGCCGACAGCTTCGCGGACGGACGCAAGGCGGCCGCCACGGCGGCTGGCTGCGAGGGMGTGCTGGAAGGCAAGTTCCGGTTCCTCGTCCAGGAGCCGTCCCGCCATGACCAGGTGGCGGGCCACCCATTCGGCGCTGGTGCCTTCGAGGGTCTTGATCTGGTGCTGCGTGGCGCGGTCAAGTTCCTTGCCCGTGACGTCCTCGTCGATCTGCGGTGATCGCTCACGGTCGGGACGGTTGGCGCTGCGGAGATCGGCGGCGTTCGGTACGCGCACGGGACGGTCCTCGGGGCGGTCACGGCCGTACTGGCGCGGACCCGAGTCGCCGCGGTCGAAGCTCCGTGCCGGACGGTCTTCACGGTTGCCGAAGGGCTTGCGGTTGTCKCCACCGGAATACGGCTTGCGGTCACGATCGCCGCCGCCGAAACTGCGGCCCGCTCCGCCTTCACGCGGAGCACGGTCACCATACGGCTTGCGGTCGCCGCCGCCGTACGGCTTACGGTCACCGCCGCCGTAGCTGCGGCCCGTTCCGCCTTCACGCGGGGCGCGATCGCCATACGGCTTGCGGTCGCCGCCGCCGGTATAAGGCTTGCGGTCACCGCCGCCATAGCTGCGCTGCTCKCCACCCTCACGCGGAGCACGATCACCATACGGCTTACGGTCGCCGCCGCTGGCATAAGGCTTGCGGTCACCGCCGCCATAGCTGCGCTGCTCGCCACCCTCGCGCGGAGCACGATCACCATACGGCTTACGGTCACCGCCGGCGGCATAAGGCTTACGGTCGCCGCCAGTGAAACTGCGGCCCGCTCCGCCTTCACGCGGAGCACGGTCACCATACGGCTTGCGGTCACTGCTGCCGTAGCTACGGCCCGCTCCGCCTTCACGTGGGGCACGGTCGCCATAGGGCTTGCGGTMGCMGCCGCCATAGCTGCGCTGCTCTCCACCCTCACGCGGAGCACGATCGCCATACGGCTTACGGTCATCCCTGGCGCGGAAGCCGCGAGGATCGCCGCCCGAGTTGCTCGTGCCGCGGTAGGGGGCCCCGCCAGTGTTGTCGCGGGCTTTGCCGCCGCGGTTTCCGTCGTTGTGCTCAGCCATGCTGGAATCCTCCTGTTGCGAGCTGACCACTGGCGCAATCGCAGCCGCTCTGTTCCGTGTTTCGTTTCCTACGCAACCCGAAATCAAGCGCTTCGAAGTCCGTACATCTCCCCCAATTCTAGGCGAGCAACCCGTCACGGACTAACGGCATCGCACCAATAGGGCCCCGCGGTGGCAGGACTCACAGCAGCCCGCCGCGCAGTTCCGTATCGGTCGCCGGGTCCATCACCTCAGTAGAAAAAACCGTGAATCCCTTGTTTTTTATGTCATACTTTCGCTAAGGCTCTTGCCGAAAGAGCCCAGCGACCGTCGGCGCCGTCTGGCAACCGGCTGAAACCACACAGACAAAGGAGTCCCTGTGACCACCAGCATTGGCGCGGACGCGCCGGCAGCTATTGCCTTGACTCCTGTAGCCGGGCACCCCGTGCTCACCCTGAAGCGGCCCGGGCTTTTCGCTGTGACCCTGATCCTGACGGCTGCCGCCATCTACTTCGCGTTCCTGACGCCGTCGATCGTGAGCCTCTCCATTCGGATCTTCGGGGTCGATCCGACAGGCAAGGCGTTGGGCCTCTCCACGGTCATACTGATCGGCGCGCTGATTTCAGTCGTCATGTTGCCGCTGTTCGGCAGCCTGTCTGACCGCACCCGAGGGCGGTTCGGCCGACGCCGCCCGTGGCTCGTCGGCGGGTCGCTGACCGTGCTTGCCGGCGCCATCGTCGTCGGGACTGCATCCAGTGTCGCCATGGTCGCCGCAGGCTGGGCACTATCACAGCTTGGCTTCAGCGCGGTCATCGCCGCCTTCCTGGCCCTGGTGCCCGACTTCATACCCGAACACCTGCGCGTCAGGACGTCCGCCGGGATCGGCGTCGTGACGGGCCTCGTGGTCCTCGGCGGCATCGCCTTCGCCAGCGCAAACGTTGCAAATCCGGTCACCATGATGGTCGCCCCGGCCGCCGTTGCCGTGCTCTTCGTGCTGGGCCTGTCGATGGTGATTACCAAAGTTGATGTMATTCCTGCTGACGCGGCGCCGCCTCCCCGCTACTCCTTCGGCGAGTTCGCGGGGAGCTTTTTCATCAACCCGTTGCATCACCCGAGCTTCGCCTGGAACTGGAGCAGCCGGCTCCTGTTTGGAATCGCCATGGTCGGGCTCCAGACCTACTCCACCTATTTCCTGACTGACGTGACCGGTCTGTCGCTTCAGGAAGCAACGGCCCGCTACACATTCGTCACCTTGATCACCACCCCCATCGGCTTCATATTCACGGTTGCCGCCGGATTCCTGTCGGACAAGATGAACCGCCGCAAGATCTTCGTCGTCGGGGCGGCGGTGATCGCTGCCGCGGGCATCCTCATCGCCGCCCTACTGCAGAGCGCGGACGGATTTCTGGTCGCGTACATCGTGTTCTCGATCGGCCTGGCTTTCTATCTAACGGTCGACGTGGCAATCGCTGCCTCGGTCGTCCCGGATTCTGCCCAAACAGCCAAGGCCATGGCGGTGTACCAGGTCTCGACGACGGCGCCCGCCATTGTGGTGCCGCTGCTCGGTGTGCTCGTGCTCACGTCAGCCGCCGCCTACGTCCCGTTCTTCTGCATCCTCGGCGGGATCGCCCTGCTGTCTGCCGTCACCATCCTCTTTGTAAAGGTCCGCTGAACCATGCCGCACTCCTATCCTGAACCCGCGTTCTCAGAGCTCCTGGACGGCGCGGCATGGATCCGCCCCTGCGAACCTGCCGACCCGGGCCCCGGTTCCCGGCCGGCKTATGTTGTGCGCCTCGATGTCGAGTTGCCCGCCGACGTGGCAGCGGCAACTCTCGCTGCGACAGCCCATGGCATCATCGAGGTCTTCCTCAATGGCCGGAGGGTTGGGGACGAAGAACTCGTTCCCGGGTTCACCGCCTACCGCAAGCGGCTGCAGGTGTTCACATGGGACGTTGCCGGCTACCTTCACGGGTGCACCAACCGCGTCGAGGTGCTTCTAAGCGACGGATGGTTCCGCGGACGGCACGGCTTCGGACGCCGGGCCGATGGATTTGGCACCGAAACCGCCCTGCTACTCGGCCTCAAGGGGTCCTCCGGATCTGGGGAAGCGTTCCATGTCGTGTCGGACGGCACCTGGAGCTCGGCTCCGAGCCACATCATTCGGGCTGACCTKATKGACGGTMAGTCCGTCGACTTCCGCCGGCTGGACGGCGGCGACGGCGTCGATGGACCGTGGTCACCGGTCAGCATTGGAACCGGTGCCCTCTACGACGACGGTTCGCGGCTGATCCCCGCAATCGCGGCGCCGGTTCGCCGGATCGACACCGTCCCGCCCGTGGGCGTGTCGTCGCCCCGGCCGGGCACCGCCGTCGTCGATTTCGGGCAGAACCTCAACGGATGGGTGCGCCTGACGTCATTGGGCCCGCGGGACACCCGCCTCGTGCTGACGCACGGGGAAGTGCTCGCCGGATCAGGCCTGGTGTCCACGGAGAACCTGCGGTCCTTCATCTTCGCTACCGGCGACCTCCTGCCGGCGGGACAGATTGACGAAGTCATCTCCTCCGGCCGCCCGGGTGAAACGTTCGAGCMCCGGCACACGACGCACGGCTTCCGGTACGTCCAAATCGACGGCCTGCCGGGGCCCCTCGATCCCGAGGACGTCCGCGCCGTCGTCGTGCACACGGATTTGTTGCCGACCGGGTCGTTCTCCTGCAGTAACGCCGCCCTCAACGCGCTTCATACGGCAGGGGTCTGGAGCTTCCGGGGAAACGCGTGTGAGATTCCCACCGACTGCCCTCAGCGGGAACGCTCCGGGTTCACCGGCGACTGGCAGGTATTTGTCGGCACCGCAGCCCTTTTGTACGACGTCCAGGCGTTCTCGGACAAGTGGCTCGCCGATCTCGCCGCCGATCAATGGGCCGATGGCCGGGTTCCCACCATCACGCCCAACCCCGCGGGCGACAAACCCTCGGGTGTCTTCTTCGAGGACCTCTCGGCGGGGTCGGCCGGATGGGGCGACGCCGCCGTCGTCGTCCCCTGGGAACTGTGGCGGGCCTACGGCGACGAGGGCATCCTGCACCGCCAACTGCCCTCAATGCAGGCCTGGGTCGACTACGCCGCCCGTTCCGCGGCGGCCAACAGGCACCCCGCCCGGGCAGAACGCCGGCCCGTCCCCGCCGCCTGGGAGACGTTCCTCTGGGACTCCGGATTCCACTTCGGAGAATGGCTCGAACCGGGGGTACCTCCCGCTCCGAATCCCGCCACCGACCACAGCATAGTGGCGACCRCGTTCCTGCACCGGTCAGCCGCACTCMTCGCCGCTTCAGCCAAGGTGCTGGGCGAAAAAGAGCTTGAGGCAAAATACAGCACTGTCGCGGCCGGAGCCCGCGAGGCGTGGCAACGCGAGTTCCTCACCGGTCACGGCCTCCTCTCGATCGAGACCCAGGCCCAGTATGCCCGCGGTCTAGCCTTCGGATTGTTCCCTGCCGGGGCCCGCGAGGCCGCCGCGGGCCGACTTGCCGAGCTGATTGAGCAGAACAGCGGACGCCTGGGTACCGGGTTCCTCAGCACCGGGCAACTGCTGCCCGTCCTTGCCGATCACGGCAAAGCCGAGGAAGCGTACGCCGTCCTGCTCTCCAGGGGCACCCCCTCCTGGCTCGGCATGCTCGAGAACGGCGCCACCACGGTCTGGGAGTGGTGGGACGGCATCGCCCAAGGCGAGGTCCGGGGTTCGCTCAACCATTACAGCAAAGCCGCCGTCCTGTCMTTCCTCTACACGCACGTGGCAGGCATTMGGCTCTCCGAACACCCCACGGCGGACGAAGCGGCTTACCGTCAYGTCACGATCGCACCTGTCCCCGGCGGCGGACTCGACTGGCCACAGGCATCACTGCACACTCCTCAGGGCTTGCTGTGCTCAGCATGGCGCATCGTCGACGGCGACTTCGTCCTCGACGTCTCGCTCCCGCCCGGAACCCGTGCCCGCGTCGAATTGCCGAACGGGACCGTTCTGGCGGCAGAAAGCGGCCAGCGGACCTTCAGCGTTCCGCTTCACCAGAGTGTCCGTGCCTGACCCAGTCCGCCCCCAAACACAGGAAGTGCATGAACAGCGTCACAAATCCCGTACTAGGCAACTTCACAGCCTMAACGAATCACACAGCCCGGAGGCGTTCCTTGAGGCTTTCGGAAAATTCGGCGACGCCGGCGACGATGTCGACTTTGCCGTTGGACAGGACCCATTGAACCTGCAGTCCATCACTGACTGCTATGCACTCCCTGGCTACGAGCTCCAGATCCACGTCATGGCGAATCTCGCCCTTGTCGACGGCTTTCTGCCACCGGGCAACCAGTGATGCCACTACGCCGTCGTACTGCGCCGCAAGCCGGGCGTGGGCGGGGCTGCGCGTGTCTGCCGCCTCTGAAATGGACAGCACGAAGAGTTCAATCAGGCCCGGCTGCTCGGTAAAGCGACGGGTGGCTTCCACCATTTCGTCGAGGGCGTCCAGCCCGGAATCCGAGCCGGGCAGGGATTCCCACCAAGACGCAGTCTCCATGAGGCGCCGCTCGGCCACTGCCTGAAGCAGCACGTTCTTACTCGGGAAGTGGTGGGCCAGGCCGCTCTCACTGATGCCCACGGCTTMCGCAATGGCCGACATGGGGGTCGCGTAGTAGCCGTCCGCACCGAACATCTTCGTCGCCACGTCGATGATCTTTTCGCGACGCCGGACCCCGGTCGGATAACTGCCGCCGCTMGCCTTCAGTCCCATGCGTTTCACCGTAACGC
>NZ_JBFTHK010000101.1:0-25371 GCF_056394205.1 Arthrobacter sp. 10T413_2
CTGTTCAACCGGTCCTCCGGATCCTCCCAGCTCATCGCCGACCTCGCGGGGTACTTCCTCCCCTAGAAGCGCGTGATTGAGGTTCCAGCGCACCGGACTGAACCCGAGAAGCTGTAGTCGCAGTATGGACCGCAGCACCTCGGGTTCAGTTCTGCGCCCGGTCAGGGGGCCGTTAGTCGGGTCAGACGGGGCACTTCGTCGGGCCAAGGCATGAGCGGGGCGCTGTCGTGCTATCCGTCCGCCGACGTGGAACAGCCCGTGAGCTCTCCTCCACAGGCCGCAGTGGCGCCGGCTTCGGGCATGTTTTCCACTTAGCTGACTTCGGGGCTTACCGCGCCGTGCCCAAGCCGGGAGAGTCGAATCAGCCGGCGATCCTGCCGGTGTTCCGTGGAAGGAAAGCAGATGTCAGTCAATCAGGACACTCCCGCTGCGAATCGCATAGACAGTGGGGAAGACGGGGTTGCCGAGGTGTACGAAATCTATCCCGGCGCCAGTTTGGTCGTTCCCGTTCAGCCGAACGGACGCAGGAGGCAGCTCTCGACGCAGGCAGGAATGGCAACAGCCGAATACGCCATCGCAACGCTTGCCGCCGTGGGGTTTGCCGGGGTTCTCGTGTTCATCATGCGCAGTGATGAGGTCCGGGGTTTCCTCCTGAATCTCATCCGCACCGCGCTTACGCTGCCATGACGAAGGTCTGGCGCGCGGGCGGGAGCGGGCGGCGGGGGTCGCCGCGAACCCCGGACTGCCGTGGGGCGGTCACCGCGGAGTTTGCCGTGGCGCTGCCGTCTGTCGTCTTTCTGCTTGCCCTGCTGCTCGCGGGTTCGGCAGCCGGGGTGACGCAACTTCGCGTCGAGGAAGCGGCCAGGGGTGGTGCCCGTGCGCTGGCCAGGGGAGCCGCAGTCGGCGAAGTCGGAGGGATTGTCCGTCAGCTTGCCGGCGAAACCGCAGCGTCGACCGTGGCCCTCGACGGCGAATGGCTCAGGGTCACGGTGTCCGGCCGTGTCCCCGGGGCTGTCGGTTCCCTCATTCCGTGGACCTTGAGCGCCAGTGCCTGGGCGCGTCCGGAAACCCCCGGCGCAGCACAACTGTCCGGGGTGGATGGGGCCTCCCGCTGGGGACGGGCACATGATGTCGCCGGTTAGTGCCTTTGCCAGTGGGCCATGGCGCCGGAATCCGTCCCCCGGCCGTGACGTGTACCGCGGCCGGCCGCGGGAGCGGGGCTCAGGGACGGTCCTGGCCTTGGGACTCGGGCTGGTCGTGATTATGGCGGCAGTCTTGCTGCTGCTTCTGGCTCAGTCAGCCGTCGCGGCGGCCAGGGCTGCAGCGGCCGCCGACCTCGCAGCCCTGGCGGCAGCGGATGCCGCCCGAGGCATCACATCCGGTGAGCCGTGCGCCGTCGCCCGGGAGGTCGCACGGAAGAACAACGCCACTGTGCTCGCCTGCTCGAAGGGCGCAGACACGTCAGTCCAGGTCCGCACCGAGATCAACGTCGGGCCGTTCCTCGGCGCGGCCAGAGGTCTGGCCAGGGCCGGCCCACCCCCGGCGCCCCGGAACGGTCCTTCCCCGTAAGGGCTGCTTTGCCCGCGGCAGGACGCGCGGCGTTTCGAAACAACCGGGATTCACCCGCCGGCACGCCATGCCAGGGCCGCGCCAAACGGCCCGTGGCCGGACTCGCTGGGCAGCGCCAATCGCGTTATCCGGCGCGGAGCGGTTGGGCGGGATCTTCTTCCGTACCGACCGCCGGACCGACCGCCGTGCCAGCAGCGGCCGTGGCCGCATCCGCCGCGCCGGGGCCCACAGCAGCCGTGCCAGCCGCCCCCGTCCCAGTGTTGTCGGCGTTCATCAGCTCGCTGGCGTCTTTGAGCAGCACGTCGATCAGGGTGACGGCGGCGTCCTTGTCGAGAGGGTTGTTCTTGTTGCCGCACTTGGGCGACTGGACACACGATGGGCAACCGGACTCGCATTCGCAGGCCTTGATGGCGTCCCGCGTGGCGGTCAGCCACACCCGGGCCTTGTCGTATCCGCGTTCGGCGAAGCCAGCCCCGCCGGGATGGCCGTCGTAGACGAAGATGGTAGGCACCCCGGTGTCGGCGTGGATGGCGGTGGACACCCCGCCGATGTCCCAGCGGTCGCTGGAGGCCACGAGCGGAAGGAGGCCGATGGCTGCGTGCTCGGCGGCATGCAGGGCTCCGGGGAACTGCGCCTCGATCAGTCCCGCGCCGGTCAGCGAGCGGTTGTCCACAACGAACCAGACCGCCTTGGTAAATAGGTCCCTGGCACCCAGTTCCAGGGGTTCTTCCCCGAGGATTTCATTTGAAATCAGTGCCTTGCGCTGGAAGGAGACCACCTGGGTCGTCACCTTGACCTCGCCGAAATGTACGGCCACGTCGCCCCACTGGGTGGTGCGTTCGGTCTCGAGGACCTCGATCTGGGTCACGTCGCGGGCGGTGGTGTAATAGTCGGGGTTCGCCCGGCGCACCATCACGCAGTGATCGCCCTCATTCAGGTCCTCCACGACGTAGCTGTCGCCCTGGTGGACGTAGACGGCGCCGGTGTGGGCCTGGTAGTGGGTCTGGGGCGAATCCATGGTGCCGAGCAGGGACCCGGTGTCGGCATCCACGATGCTCACCGGACCCCCGCCGTCGGCGCGCAGGTTCACCATGGCTGCGGCACTCTGCGGGTGGGTCCAAAACCAGCCGGCCGGCCGTTTGCGCAGGTAGCCCTGCGCCACCAGGCGCTCCAGCAGCTTCTCCGAGGTGGCCCCGAAAAGGTCAAGTTCGGCGAACCCCAGCGGAAGTTCCGCGGCGGCGGCGCAGAGATGGGGGCCCAGTACATAGGGATTGGAGGGATCGAAGACCGTGGCTTCCACCGAGACGTCGAAAATCGCCTCGGGGTGGTTCACCAGATACGTATCCAGCGGGTCGTCGCTGGCTACGAAGGCCGCGATCGCGTCCTGGCCGGCCCTGCCCGCCCGGCCGATCTGCTGGAACAACGACGCGCGGGTGCCTGGCCATCCGGCCACCAGGACGGCGTCGAGACCGGAAATGTCGATGCCCAGCTCCAGCGCAGACGTGCTCGAGACGCCCAGCAGCTCACCCGAGCGCAACGACTTTTCCAGTGCCCGCCGCTCCTCCGGCAGGTAGCCCGAGCGGTAGGCGGCCACACGCTGCGGCAGGCTGGGGTCCACTTCATCGAGCAGGCGTTTGGCGATGGAGGAAATCGTCTCGGCTCCGCGCCTGGATTTGATGAAGGCAATGGTCCGGGTCCGGGAGGACACGAGATTGGCCAGCAGATCGGCGGTCTCGGCGACGGCGGTACGTCGCTCCTTGGCGCCGTTCTCGCCCCGCAGTTCGGTCAGGGCAGGCTCCCAGAAAGCTACGGTCGTGGATCCGTGGGGCGAGCTGTCTTCGGAAACGGCACGGACCGGTGCGCCGATGAGCCTGCCGAAGGACGTCCCGGGCTCTGACGCCGTGGCAGACGCCGCGATGAACACGGGGCCCGGGTGTGAGCCGCCGGGGCTGTAGTAGGCACAGATCCGGCGCAGCCGGCGCATGAGGTTGGCGACATGGGAGCCGAACACGCCGCGGTAGCTGTGGGCCTCGTCCACGATCACATAGCGGAGGCGCCGGAAGAACCGGGCCCACCAGGCATGGTTCGGGAGGATGCCGAAGTGCAGCATGTCCGGATTGGCGAGGATGAAGTTCGCATGGTCCCGGATCCAGCGCCGGGACGCGGGATCGGTGTCGCCGTCGTAGGTTTCGGCCCGAACGGTGGGGAGTTTCAGCGCCCGGATCGCGGCCAGCTGGTCCGCTGCGAGGGCCTTGGTGGGGGACAGATAGAGGGTCACAGCGCCGTCGTCGTGGATTTTTCCGGGATCGGCCAGGGCCCTGAGCTCGGAACGGTGGATCGCATCCAAGGCCGGCAGCTGGTACGCCAGGGACTTGCCGGACGCCGTGCCGGTGGCAATGACCACGTGTTCTCCGGCGTGGGCCAACTCGGCGGCCTGCACCTGGTGGCGGTAGGGCTCGTGGATGCCCAGGGAACCGTAGGCCGCCATGAGATCCGGGTGGGCCCAGCCCGGCCACGGCGCATTGACGGCCTGGCGGGCGGGGATCGTTCGCACATGACGCAGCTGTTCCGGGTCCGGACCTCGGCCCAGCAGCGGAATCAGGGACTCATGCGGGTTCACTCACACATTCTTTCATCCGGCCTCAAATCGCCGGAGAAGGCAGCCCGGGTCCCGCAGCGCCCGGCCCGCGCCAAGGCTCAGCCGACGGAGAGGTCCGCGCCTTCGTCCGAGGTCGACAGCATCAGAACGTGGCAGACCATGCGCCAGCCGAGGTGCGAATAGAGCTTCTGGCCGTCCAGCGAGGCGAGCAGCAGCCCGGAGTCGACGTCGTGTTCGAAGGCCTGGGCCGCCAGGGCCTTCATGATGAAGCTGCCCAGACCCCGCCGCTGGTACGCCGGCGCCGTCACGATCTTGTCGAAGATGGCGGTGTGTCCCACCACAAATACGCGCCCGCTCGCGGCGGTCTCCTCGCCTGCGCGGACCACAGCGTGGTGCACGCCGTCCGTCCGGGACGTCTCCAGCTTGAGGTCGTCGTCGGAAAGCCAGGGGTCCTCCGAGTCCTGAGTCTCCATGTCCACGATCATCATGGTCTGGGAAGCAGAGGTCACATGGAGGCCGTTCTCCTGGCCGAGAAACGTGTACCGGGCCACGTCATTAGTGAGGATCGTGAGGACTCTGGCCGGCACTTCAGCCGTCCTCGCTGCCAGCTCCGCAAACTCCGAATCGGATGGGTCGAAGGCAAAATATTCCCATTGACCGGTGGTGTCCGCGCGCAAGGCCGCAGGGAACCGTCCCTCCCTGCGCGTCTCATATCCGCGACAACCTGCCCATCCGGCCACCCAGATTTCCAGCAGATGAGTGGTGTCTTCAACCATGGCGTCAAGACTCATGTGATGAGCGTATTCCAGCCGTGCCACAAGCAACAGGGGCCGGGTCCGGGAAGTGTGCTCGCTTATGGAATTGTGACTGTCTCCCGGCCTCCCGTCCCAGCCAGTACCCTTAAAAGTGTGGCTTTGAACAGGATTGTGCTCTTTTACGGATTTACCCCCCTCGCTGACCCGGACGCCGTCCGGCTGTGGCAGCGCGCGCTATGCGAAAAACTCGGCCTCACCGGCCGCATCATCATCTCCAAGGACGGCATCAACGCCACGGTCGGCGGGGAGCTGAACGCCGTGAAGCAATACGTCAAGACCACGCGGGAGTACAAGGGATTCCACGGGATCGACGTGAAGTGGTCCGACGGCGGGGCGGCAGACTTCCCTCGCCTCAGCGTCAAGGTGCGGGATGAAATCGTCTCTTTCGGGGCCCCGGGCGAGCTGAAAGTCGACGCCGACGGCGTGGTGGGCGGCGGGACGCACCTCAAGCCCGAGGAACTCCACGAACTCATTGAAGCCAAGAAGGAGCACGGCGACGAGGTCGTGTTCTTCGACGGCCGCAACGGCTTCGAGGCCCAGATCGGCAAGTTCAAGGATGCGGTGGTCCCCGACGTCGCTACCACCCACGACTTCATCAAGGAACTCTACTCGGGCAAATACGATGCCCTCAAGGACAAGCCGGTTGTCACCTACTGCACCGGCGGCATCCGCTGCGAGGTGCTGTCGAGCCTCATGGTGAACCGCGGGTTCAAGGAGGTCTACCAGCTCGACGGCGGCATTGTCCGGTACGGAGAGACCTTCAAGGACCAAGGCCTGTGGGAGGGCTCCCTGTACGTGTTCGACAAGCGCATGCACCTGGAGTTCAGCGAGGACGCCAAGACCATCGGCCAGTGCGTCCGCTGCTCGGCGCCCACGAGCAAGTTCGAGAACTGCTCCAATCCGAGCTGCCGGACGCTCACGCTCTACTGTGCCGGGTGCGCAGCGAGCCCGGAAACCCTGCGGTGCCCCGAGGGCTGCGCCGGCTGATCGGCTGAGGCTGGACTATCCCAGCCGGTCCTGGCGCCCCGAGGGCCCCTGCATGCGCGGCCCCGCCCAACAGGCGTTGCTTACGCAAGTGGGCGCGGCCCCCAGAGCGAGGGTTGTCTCAGATCCGGCTCACGCGGTAGGCGAAGTTCGCCGCGGCCCGCCCGGTCACCTGGACGGAGAGCACCGCGTCCGCGGGCAGCGAGACGACGTTCACTCGCGACGTTCCGCAGCGCAGGCTCAGGTCTACCAGCGACTCATCCCCGTTGCGGACGGTGAAAGACACCCGGGCCGTGCTCCGGCACGCCAGCGTCAGGGAATAGGTGCCGGCCGGCAGTTGCGTTGTCGTCTCTGTGTGCACCGCGCCGGCCGCCACGGAGCCGTAGCTGGTGTGAAACACCTGCCCCGCGGCGTCGGGAAGCGCGTCGTCGACCCACTGCTCCAGCTCTTCACCGGACACCGGCTCGTTGCGATGGGGATCCTGCGGCAGGGCGGCGTCGGTGGTCGGCGCGGCGGAAACCGTGGGCGAGGCATCGTCCCAATGGTCGGCGCTGTATTCGTACTCACAACCGGACAAGACCGCCCCGAGGAACACCGCAATTGACAGCACCGCGACGGCGGCCGGGGTGCGCCGTCGCGGCAGCCTGCGGGCCGGCACAGTTGGCATACCCTGAGATTAAGGTCGCCCCGACGCAAACACCAGAGGTCCAAGGTCCGCGGCGGGCGGTTTTCCCAGAAGGCGCCGAACCGGCCGCCGTGACCGGGCGGCGGGCCGACCCTACTCGGACGCGGCCAGGTGGTAGGCGTAGATGATCGGGGCGTCCACGCTGGACGTGCTGAGCTTCAGCTCGCCCGCGGCGGGCACCGTAATGCGGGCGGATTCGCGGCTGCCGTTGCAGGCAGCTCCTGCCTCGGTCAGCGGCCGGCCGGCGAGGCTGACGGCGAAGAACGCCTTACCGCCGCCGTCGCAGGTCATGGTCAGGGTGTAGGTGCCGGCGGGCACACCGGACGCGGTCCGGACGATCGGATCGCGGTTCAGGATTTTGCCGGCGTCCTCCAGCACAGTCCCGGGGGCCGAGGGCAGAGCGGTAGCCTTCCATGCCGGGACATCGACGCCCTGAATTGAACCTGGCGGGGTACATGCCGTTGCGGCCAGCACGACGGCGGCTGCGGCCGCACCCGTAAGCGTCCGCCTTACCACCCGGGTCGCCGGGGCGTGAGAGGAGGGAAAAACCATGCCTCCAACTTACCGCCTTGCAGTGTCGCCCCCGGCCGCGCCTGCCGCCCGGCGGCGCCTCCCGCGGGCTCTTGACGTTGACGTAACGTCAAAGTTTAGAGTCGAGGGGACGGCCCGGCATGCGGGAGGCGGTGCACCGGCAGGCGACAAGCGGTGCGCCGGGAGGCGGTGCACCGGGACGACCGGCGCCGTCGGCGTGCTACTCCCGACGGGTATCCGGCCCGACGGCAAAGGAGGAGATATGGACTGGTCCGTCCAACAGATCGCGAAATTGGCGGGCACCACCGGACGGACTCTGCGTCACTATGACGACATCGGCCTGCTCAAGCCCAGCCGGACCGACCACAACGGATACCGGTACTACGGCGCGGAATCGCTGGTCCGCCTGCAGCGGATCCTGCTCCTGCGCGACCTGGGGCTCGGGCTGCCGGCGATCGCGGACGTGCTCGCCGGCCAGGCGGACGCGGAGTACGCGCTGGGACGGCACCTGGAGTGGCTGCAGCAGGAACAGGACAGGCTGGGGCGCCAGATCGCTTCGGTCCGGCACACCATTGAGGCACTGCAAGCGGGAGGAAAGATCATGGCAGAGCAAATGTTCGACGGCTTCGACCACACCCGGTACCGGGAAGAAGTCCAGCAGCGGTGGGGCACGGACGCCTATGCGACCTCAGACGCCTGGTGGCGCGGCATGCAGGCCGAGGAGAAGGCTGCCTGGCAGAAACAGTCCCGGCAGCTCGGCGCCGACTGGAAGGCCGCGGCAGAGTCGGGCGTCACGGCGGACAGCGTGCAGGCCCAAGACCTGGCCCGGCGCCACGTCGAATGGCTCAGGGGCATTCCCGGCACCCCGGCGGCGCCGCCCGCCGCAGGCGGTGGCAAGGGAGCAGGCGCTGGCAAGGGAGCAGACACCAGGGCAGCAGGCGGCACCGCAGTTGCCGTGCCGGACATCAAAGGGTACGTGACGGGACTCGGCGAGATGTACGTGGCGGATCCCCGGTTCGCCGCGAATTACGGCGGTGCCGAGGGCGCGGCCTTCGTCCGGGATGCCCTGCGGATTTATGCGGAGACCCGGTTCTCGCCGGCCCCGCCCAGTCCCCGGGACTAAACTTGTGCGGTGACGTCCTCAGCCCAAAACCCCGCCCCGCAGGCTCCCGCAGCACCGCTTCCGGCCACGCCAACTCCCGTCATGGCGGTTCGTTCATCGCCGTTCACGGCCGGCAACACTCCGGAGGCGCCGCGGAGCGACCTCCCCGGCCTCCTCGAGGCCCTGGCCGGGGACCTGCGGGCCGTTGGCTACACGGTGGATGGCGTCGCCGGACTGCTCGGGGAGGCTGCGCACTCCGCCCTCAGCCGGGACCAGCTCATCCCCGCACTGATAGTCACCGGGCGCGCCGCCGGTGAGCCGTCGACGGCGGCGCTTGCCGCCGTCGTGCGTCTCTGTCTCCTGGCCGAGCCGCAGCGGGCGGAGACCCTCGACGCCGCGCTGCCCGGCATCCGCACGGAGGGGCTGACGGAACTCGGGCTCGTGGAAAGGTCCGACGAGGACCTGATCCGGGCGAAGGTGGATTTGAGGCCGTACGGCTGGGACCCCACTGTCGGGGACGATGGCGTGGCGAGCGGCGGGGCGGACCTCTGGGTGGCCAGCGACCTCGCGGCCCACCAGCGCGCAGGCGTCCTCCGCCACGACCACGTCCTGGGGATCGGGCAGGCCTCCACCACCCTGGTCCAGGTCACGGCCCGCCGGCATGTGGTCAGGGCCCTCGACCTCGGCACGGGCTGCGGCATCCAGACGTTCCATCTGCTCCACCACGCGGAGCACGTGACCGCCACGGACATTTCCGAACGCGCCCTCGCGTTCACCCGGTTCAATCTCTTGCTCAACGCCGCCGAGCTGCACCTGGACCCGGCGGATCCTGAGGCCCGTGTGAGCCTGAGGCTCGGGTCGCTGCTGGAACCTGTCGCCGGGGAGGAGTTCGAGCTGGTGGTGTCCAACCCGCCATTCGTCATTACGCCGCGCAGCCTGGGCGAGACCGCCGTGGACCAGTTCACCTATCGCGACGGCGGCCTGCCGGGGGACGAGATCGTTTCTTCGCTGGTCCGGGCCCTGCCCTCCGTTCTCGCGCCGGGTGGAACGGCCCAGCTCCTGGGCAATTGGGAGATCGAGGCGGGGGCGGCCTGGTCCGAACGGCCCCAAAGCTGGGCCGACCCGGCCGCCGACGTCTGGTTCATCCAGCGGGAGCAGGTGGGGCCGGAGCAGTATGCCGAGACCTGGCTGCAGGACGCCTCCGAAAACCGGGACCGCCAGCTCTACCAGGACTCGTATGCGGCGTACCTTGACGACTTTGCCTCGCGCAATGTGGCGGGAATCGGTTTCGGGATGATCTGGCTGCGCCGGCCGGCTGACGGCGCCGGGCGGGTGATTTCCCGTTTCGAGGAGATCACGTACCCCATCGAACAGCCTGTGGGGCCGCACCTGGGCGCGGCGGTCGAGCGTGCCGACTGGCTGGCTGCCCACGATCTGGCCGCCGCCCACCTGCTGGTCGCGGAGGACGTCACCGAGGAGCGGCACCAGCGCCCGGGGGCGGAACACCCCGGCGTCATCCTGCTGCGGCAAGGTGCCGGGCTGCGCCGCACCAACCTGCTGAGCACCGAGCTGGCCGGCTTTGTTTCAGCGTGCGACGGCGACCTCTCCGTCGGGCAGATCATCGGCGCCCTCGAGGCCCTGCTGGGCGGCTATGAGGGGTTTGACGGCGCGCAGTTCCGCGCCGGCCTCCTGACCGAAGTCGGTAACCTGGTTCGCGACGGCTTCCTGCAGCCGGCCTGAGACGGCAGGCGCCGCCGCAACCGTGTCTGGCGCCGTCACGTCTGCCGTTCCAGCCCCGGCGGCCGTGCCGGCAGGCGCTGCCGCGATACCGCGTGCGTCCTCCCGGCCGAACCTCGGCAGGACGTATGCGGTGAGGGCAAGAGTGACCAGTACCGCGACGGCCCCGGTGAGCAGGAAACTGACACGCACCGGCACCAGTGCACCCAGCAGCCCGCCCAGGGCCAGGGCGGCGATGGAGACGGCGCGAGTCATCCCGCCGACGATCGCCATGGCCTGGCCCCGCCCGCGTTCGGGTACCCGGAGGATCGCGATCGCCCCGAAGCAGGCATTCAGGACGCCGCAGGCCATTCCCGTCCCCGTGTAGGCCACAAAAAGCAGCTCCACGGTGGGGGCCATCCCCGTGATGCCCAGGAACACCGAGGCCAGGGCCATGGAGGCCAGCAGCACGCGCAGCCGCAACGCCGGCGTGGTGATCCTGCCGGCCATCACGGCCCCGCCCGCCATGCCGAGGCCGAACGCCGCGGCCAGAAAGCCATACTGCGTCTCGGTGGCGCCAAGTTCGCCGCGGGCCAGGAACACTTCAAGGACATTCGTGGCCTCGCCCACGACGATAAAGAACATCGCCCCCAGGACCAGTGCCCAGACCAGGCTGTCCCGGCGGATAAGGCGCAGCCCGTCGAGCAGTGCGGGCTTCGCCTGGCCGGCCCGCTCGGCCGCCGTGCCGCGGCGGGTTCTGATCAGCAGGGCGCCCAGCCCCATGGCGACATAGCAGCCGCTGGCCACGGCGAACACGAGTCCGGCGCCGCCCCAGCCGCTGAGCATGCCGCCCGCGGCCGGCCCGGCCATGCCGGCAATCATGACGGTCGCCTGCATGGTCCCCATCGCCCGCGGGGTGCGGTCCTCGCCGACGATCCGGGGCAGCAGGGCCTGCCAGGTGGGGCCGGCCACGGCCTGGGCCGCGTCGAGCAGGAACGTCATGGCAAAAAGCACGGGCAGGTAGTTCTCCAGATACTGCATGCCCAGGCCCATGCCGGTGACGGCGGCGGCGCTGACCGCGGAGGCCGCCGTCGCCAGCGTGCGGGAGTCCCTGGTGTCGGCGAGCCGGCCGGCCCACGGGGCCAGCAGGACCAGCGGCAGCGCTGAGCAAAAGAGGTAGGCAGCCACGAGCCAGGGCCCGGCGACAGGGGTTCCCCCGGCAGCGGCCGCGTTCTGCAGGTGCAGCATGATGCTCACGACGACGGCGCCCATACCCGCCGTCGCAACGAACCTGGCAGTGCTGGCGATCAGGAAATCGCGGTTGCGCCACAGGGGCTGCTCCGCGGCTGAGGGGGCGGACGACTTATGAAATATCTGTTTCATAAATAGGAAGCTAGTCCCGGCCGCGAATAGATGTCAAGCATTTCTTTCATATTTTGGCGCGGCTGGATACACTGGAGGGGTGAATGCAGAAACCCCGACGGCGGAGTCCACGGCTCCGCCGGCCGCCAAGCGCCGGCACCGTCCGGAAAAGCAAGTGGAAATCACCGACCCGAAGGCGATCCGGGCCCTCGCTCACGCCGCCCGGCTGGAGGTCATTTCCGAGCTGTATTCCACCCAGGTGAGCCGGACGGCCACCGAACTCGCCGCGCAGACCGGCCTGACCCCCAGCGCCATGAGCTACCACCTGCGGGCGCTGCAGAAGTGGGGCATTGTGGTCCCCGCAGCCACGGCAGGGGACGCCCGGGAGCGGCGCTGGAAGGCTGCCGGCACCGATTTCACCATACACTCGCTCGGCGGCGTGGCCAGCCCTGAGCTCGCCGTCCTTGACCTCGAGCTCGAGGCCTACCGCCGCCGGGTGCTTGCGTACGCCAAGACCCGCAACGAACGGCGCGAGCGCGGCGAGACCGGCGACGGCCCGTCGTCGGTGGTGCTGGCGAGCAACCTGCTGTACCTGACGCCGGAGCAGCGGTCCGAGTTGACGCGGCGCGTCTTCGACCTCCTGCGCGATTATGAACTCGAGGATCCGGACCACGTGCCCGACGGCGCCGAACGCATGGCCACCATGTGGTCGATGATTCCGGACGATCGCGGCCCGGCCGCCGCGAAACCCGAGGCCGGCAGCGCCTGAGCCTCCGCCCGGCGCGCCCTCCAGGACCACCGGGCGCCCTACTCTTTCGCGGCCGAAACCCGCCTCCGCGGGGCCGTCATTTCCGGCCGGATGCGCGCGATTCTGCAAAATATGGTGAACTAGGCGGGTATGGGCGCATCTGCCCGAGCAACCTTTTTCTGTAGGAGCACCGTGCCAAGCAAGGCCAAAACCGGCAAGAAACTCGTGATCGTGGAGTCTCCCGCCAAGAGCAAGACCATCGCCAAGTACTTGGGCGAGGGCTTCATCGTTGAGGCCTCCATTGGTCACATCCGCGACCTCCCGCAGCCTTCCGAGCTCCCCGCGGAACTGAAGAAGACCCCGCTGGGCAAGTTCGCCGTCGACATTGAAAACGACTTTAAGCCGTACTACGTGGTGTCCGCGGACAAGAAGAAAAAGGTCGCCGAACTCAAGGCCCAGCTCAAAGACGCCGATGCGCTCTACCTCGCAACCGATGGGGACCGCGAGGGCGAGGCCATCGCGTGGCACCTGCTGGAAGTCCTGAAGCCAAAGGTTCCGGTCTACCGGATGACCTTCGGCGAAATCACGAAGGAAGCCATCCACCGCGCCATGGACAACCTGCGCGACGTGGACCAGGACCTGGTGGACGCGCAGGAAACCCGGCGCGTCCTGGACCGCCTCTACGGTTACGAGATCTCACCGGTGCTGTGGCGCAAGGTGGCCCGCGGCCTGTCCGCCGGCCGGGTGCAGTCGGTCGTGACCCGCATGGTGGTGGACCGGGAGCGTGAGCGCATGGCGTTCAAGGCTGCCTCTTACTGGGACCTGACCGGCCAGTTCGGTGCGGACGCCGGATCCTTCAAAGCGAAACTCGCTGCCGTGGACGGCGCCAAGGTGGCCAGCGGCCGCGACTTCAACGACAACGGCGAACTCACCTCGCGCAACGTCATCCACGTCAACGAGGAACTTGCCACCGCCCTGGCGGCCGGCCTGCAGACCGCTGATTTCCGCGTCCGTTCTGTCGACACGAAGCCGTACACCCGCCGCCCGGCGGCGCCGTTCACCACCTCGACGCTGCAGCAGGAGGCCGGCCGCAAGCTGCGCTTCTCCTCCAAGAGCACCATGCAGGTGGCCCAGCGGCTCTACGAAAACGGCTACATCACGTATATGCGTACGGACTCGTCCGCACTGAGCGACGAGGCCGTCACCGCCGCCCGGCGCCAGGCAGCCGAGTTGTACGGCACGGAATACGTGCCCCAGTCCCCGAGGGTCTATACCAGCAAGGCCGCCAACGCCCAGGAGGCCCACGAGGCCATCCGCCCCGCGGGCGACTCCTTCCGCACCCCGGCCCAGGTCGCCAAGCAGCTCTCCGGTGACGAATTCCGGCTCTACGAGCTGATCTGGAAGCGCACCGTCGCCTCGCAGATGGCTGATGCCAAGGGCTCCACCGCCACAATCCGCCTGGGCGCCGTGACCGTGGGCGGCGCTGCCGCCGGCCGCGACGCGGAATTCTCCGCCTCCGGCACCGTCATCACCTTTCCCGGCTTCCTGGCCGCCTATGAAGAGGGCAAGGACGAAAGCCGGGGCGATGACGACTCCGAGGAAGCCCGCCGCCTGCCGAACGTGGCCAAGGACGACTCCCTGACGGCCTCGGACATCGTCGCCGTCGGCCACGAGACCTCGCCGCCCCCGCGCTACACGGAAGCGTCGCTGACCGCCGAGCTGGAAAAGAAGGGCATCGGCCGCCCGTCCACCTACGCCTCCACTATCTCCACCATCCAGGACCGCGGCTACGTCCGGAAGCAGGGTTCCGCTCTGGTCCCGAGCTGGATCGCGTTCTCCGTGATCAGGCTGCTCGAACAGCACTTCCACGACTACGTGGACTACGAGTTCACGGCCGACATGGAAGCTGACCTGGACAAGATCGCCAACGGCCAGGCGGCCGGACCCGCTTGGCTCAAGCACTTCTACTTCGGGGAAGACGCCGAGCCCGGCCTGCTGAGCATCGTCAACAACCTCGGCGAGATCGACGCCCGCGAAATCAACTCGATTCCGATCGCCGAGGGCATCACGCTGCGGGTCGGGAAATTCGGCCCGTACCTGGAAAGCTCCGTCCCGACGGTCGATCCCAAGACCGGCGAAGTGGTTGAAGCCGCCCGCGCCAACGTCCCCGAGGACCTGGCGCCGGACGAGCTCACCGCCGCCAAGGCCATTGAACTCATGGAGACCGCGGCCCCGGAAGAGCGCGTCCTCGGCACGGACCCGCACACCGGGCACACGGTCGTGGCCAAGAACGGCCGCTATGGCGCCTACGTCACCGAGATCATCCCGGAAATGACCGAGGAGCAGCTGGCCAGCCAGCCCGTGGAGTATTACAAGAACGGCAAGCCGAAGCCGCCGAAGAAGCCCGTCAAGGCCAAACCGCGTACGGGTTCCCTGTTTGCCTCGATGAGTGTGGAGACGGTCAGCCTGGACGAGGCCCTGCAGCTCATGAGCCTGCCCCGCGTGCTGGGCCAGGACGCCGAGGGCAACCCGATCACGGTCCAGAACGGCAGGTTCGGCCCGTACCTGAAGAAGGGCACGGACTCCCGCTCGATCGGCTCCGAGGAGGAAATCTTCACCATCACGCTGGAACAGGCGCTGGAGATCTACTCGCAGCCCAAGCAGCGCGGCGCCCGTGCCGCCGTGCCGCCGCTGGCCGAGTTCGGCCCGGACCCGGTCTCGGAGAAGAACATCGTGGTGAAGGAAGGCCGGTTCGGCCCGTACATCACCGACGGCATCACCAACATCACCGTGCCGCGCTCCACCTCGCTGGAGGAGCTCACCCGGGAACAGGCCGTCGAACTCCTCGCGGAGAAGCGCGCCAGGGGCCCGGTCAAGCGCACGACGACGGCCCGCAAGGCCCCGGCCCGGAAAACGCCGGCCAAGAAGTAGCAGAGCCACACCGGGTTCGCCGGAAAGCTGCGGGGGCGCCGGGATTTTCCGGCGACTCAGCCGCTTTCCGGCCAGGCGCGGACGTGATCGAGTAGGAAGATGACTGAACAGCCCGCACACCTGGACAACCAGCCGCTGAACGAGCTCGAAGAGCAGCTTGCCCGGGGGGAGCAGCCGGACGCCAACCCGGTGGACGTGATCCTGGCCTTCCTCAACAACGAGGTCTACGTGGTCAGCTCCGACGCCCTCGAGGGCCCCGACTCCCAGGTGGAGCCGCTGGTCCTCGCGAATTCCTCGGGCAAGCCGGTTCTGGCCGTCTTCTCGCACCCGAGCCGCGTCACCGAGCAGTATCTCTCGGCCGCTCCCAACGTGCTGGGCACGCAGGGCGCCGCGATCATCGGCAACCTCGGCGACGAGCTCGGCATGGTGATCAACCCGGGGGCCGCCTACGGCTTTGAAATCGATCCGGAGGGCGTGGCCAACATCCGCCGCGACTTCAAGCCCTCCGACGAGCCCGCGGACGGTAGTGCCGGAGCCGCGGACCGTCCGGCGCAGGATACGGACCTCGCCTAAGCCGGCGTCCCGGCGGGGGTATTCTTTGCGAATACCGCCGTCGCAGTTAGACCAGCCGCTTCCGTGGGGGCAATAATGGCAACATGCGTCTAGGCGTCCTCGATATCGGGTCCAACACCGTCCACCTCCTGCTGGTTGACGCACACCCCGGCGCCCGGCCGGTCCCGTTCGCTTCACACAAGCGGCCGTTGTCCCTCGTGCAGTTCCTCGACGGCGATGGCAACATCAATGACGCCGGGCAGCATGAGCTTGTCGAGTTCGTCCTTGAAGCGTGGGAATTCGCCGCCAAGCACAAAGCCGACGATCTCCTCGCGTTCTGCACCTCGGCCATCCGCGAGGCCACCAACGGCGCGGAGGTCCTGGCCCGCGTCAAGCATGAAACCACGGTCACCCTCCGGGAACTCACCGGCAGCGAAGAGGCGTCGATGACGTTCTTCGCCGTCCGCCGCTGGTACGGCTGGGGCGCCGGGCCCATCCTGAACCTGGACATCGGCGGCGGCTCCTTCGAAATGGCCCTCGGACAGGACGAACTCCCCGAGCTGGCGATGTCCGTGCCGCTCGGGGCCAGCCGGCTGACGCGCGACTGGCTCCCCGGAGACCCGCCCTCGGCCAAAAGCATCAAGGAGCTGCGCCGCTACATCCGCTCGACGCTCAAGCCCGCCGTGCGCAAATTCGAGAAACTGGGCCGGCCCAACCATGTGGCGGGCACGTCCAAGACTTTCCGGTCCCTAGCCAGGATCGCAGGGGCCGCTCCCAGTGCCGCCGGGCCGTACGTCAAGCGCGAGCTGCAGGCGCTGGACCTGGGGCTTTGGGCGCAGCGGATCTCTGCCATGGAGATAGGGGACAGGTTCCACCTGCCCGGCGTCTCCGAGGCCCGGGCCCCGCAGGTCCTCGCCGGCGCGCTCGTCGCGGAGGCGGCGTTGGAAATGTTCGAGTTCGCCAGCATGGAGATCTGCCCGTGGGCGCTGCGCGAGGGACTCATCCTCCGCCGCCTGGACCAACTCGTGTTCGAGGGGCCGCTCGACCCAGCACCGCATGTGGCGCAGCGGCCGCCGGCGCAGCTCCAGTCCCCGGAGAAGGTTTCCTAAGCCGGTCCGTGTCCGCTGCGAATCCTGCGGGTTCGATTGGAAGTGTCGATCTGCAGGGGTTCCGTTCGTGTAGATGCTGAGAGGCCGGCACACCGCCGGCGGATTCGACAAGGAGGCACCTGAAATGTCGCAGTACCTGCTCAGCATTTACCAGCCGGACGGCCCGGTCCCGGAACCTGAGGCCCTCGAACCGATCATGCGGGACCTGGCGGCCCTGAACCGTGAGATGCAAGCCTCCGGGGCCTGGGTGTTCGCCGCCGGACTGCACCCGGCCGAGACCGCCACCGTCCTCCGGCCCCACGACGGCGAGATCCTCATCACCGACGGCCCGTTCACCGAAGGCAAAGAGCACCTGGGAGGCTTCACCGTCATCGAAGCCGAGGACCTGGACGCGGCCCTCGGCTGGGCCCGGAAGCTGGCCGGCGTCACCACCCTTCCCGTTGAAGTACGTCCCTTCCAGTATTAGCCGCCGGACGGGAACGCTGCCGTGAACGGTCATGGCGCCCGCGCCGGTGCCACCGAGGCGGACATTGCCCGGGTCTTCCGGCACGAATACGGCCGGGCAGTAGCCGTCCTGACGCGCACGTTCGGGAACATCGATATAGCCGAGGACGCCGTCCAGGATGCCTTCACGGCGGCGGTCCGGCTCTGGCCCTCGGCAGGGGTCCCGCCCAGCCCGGCCGGCTGGATCATCACCACGGCACGGCGCCGGGCCATCGACCGGCTCCGCCGGGAGTCCTCGCGCGAGGACAAACAGGCACAGGCCGCTTTCCTGTCTGCGGCGCCGGCGGGGACCGGATCAGCACCGGCCGCGGACGAGCAGTTTCTGGCGGACCAGGCAGGAATCGACGACGTGGACGACGACACTTTGCGGCTGATTTTCACCTGCTGCCATCCCGCCCTGGCCAGGCCCGCCCAGGTGGCGCTCACGCTGCGGCTTCTGGGCGGACTGACGACGCCGGAGATCGCCCGGGCCTTCCTCGTTCCGGAGAGCACCATGGCCCAGCGGCTGGTCCGGGCCAAGGCGAAAATCCGCGACGCGAAGATCCCCTACCGCGTCCCGCAGGGCGCGGATCTGCCTGAGAGGCTGCAATCGGTGCTCGCCGTCGTCTACCTCATTTTCAACGAAGGCTACAGCGCCGGACCCGCGGACAGCCCGGACCGTACGGAGCTCTGTTGGGAGGCCATCCGGCTTGGCAGGCTGTTGACGTCCCTCATGCCGGACGAACCGGAGGCGAGGGGACTGCTGGCACTGATGCTGCTCATCGAGTCCCGCCGCGCCGCGCGGTTTACTCCCGACGGCGGACTCGTGCTGCTGCCTGAACAGGACCGGCAGCGGTGGGACAGGGCGCTGGCCGCCGAGGGCCAGGAGCTGGTGCGTCAGTGCCTGCGCCGGAACCGGCCGGGGCACTATCAGCTTCAGGCCGCGATCAACGCCGTCCACAGCGACGCCGCGACCGCCCGCGGCACCGACTGGGCGCAGATCCTGCAGTTGTATGACTTGCTCCTGGCCGTCGCACCCGGACCGGTCGTGGCGCTCAACCGCGCCGTCGCCGTGGCGGAGCTGCACGGTCCCGCTGCCGGGTTGTCGGAGGTTGAGAGCCTGGGACTGGACAATTACTACCTCTTCCACGCCGTCCGCGCCGACTTCCTAGTGCGCCTGGACCGCGCTCCGGAGGCTGCAGGGGCCTACCGGCGGGCGCTGGAGCTTGCCGGGAGCGCGGCGGAACGCCGGTTTCTGGAAGGGAAGCTCCGGAGTTGCCGGTTCGGCGGGGCCGGAGACGCCGCGCGGCAGGACCCGGAGGTGCCTTGAATCCCGCAGCCCGCAGCTCGCTTAAATGAGTAGCGCCGGGCGCTTGGAGCAGGACTTGGGGGAAATCTGCTGCAAACACCCGGCGCACCGCCGGCTCCGGTGGAACCGGCTATCATCACTCGCACCTGTTGAGGCACGTTCCACGGTAGTGGCCGTAGATGGGCGCACGGCGGGAGCCAGCTGTATGTTCGCTGACAATCCGCCGTCGTTCCGCTGCGGTGGCGCGACGACGCAGGAGTCAGCCGGCCTCAGCGCCGGCTTAAACGGAAAAGGCACCGATGGTCCTTTGCGGGAAAATGGGAAAACCCGCTGCGGACCACCGGTGCCACGCAGGCATCCGCATGCCTGCTGCATCACTCGCACCCTCAATGAGGTAATGACAACGCTAGGCTCCGAAGTTGTGCACTGACTGCGGCCAAGGTGTGAGCTGGCTGGGAATCGCGCCGGACTGCAATGATGGGACGATGAGCAACCGAATCGCATTCCTGGGCTGTGGATCAATGAACGAGGCAATCATGGGCGGGCTGATCGACGGCGGCGTCGATCCTGCCGACATCGTCGCGACGGTGCGCCGGGCTGAGCGCGCGGCCGGGCTCGCAGAGCGCCATCACGGGATCACGGCCATCGCCGGCGAAGAAGAGCCCGAAAACAACAAACAGGCGGCCACCGGCTCCGGCGTCGTGATCCTGGGCGTCAAGCCGGCGGGCATCGCGGACCTGGCACGGGAAATCAGCGGTTCCCTCTCTCCGGACACGATCGTCATCAGCGTCGCTGCCGCCGTCTCCCTGGCGCAGCTCGAAGCCGTGCTGCCGGCCGGCCAGCCGGTCATCCGCACAATGCCGAACACACCGGCGAAGCTCGGCCGCGGCATGGTCTCCGTCACCCCCGGAAGCAGCTGCTCTGCCGGGCAGCTCCAGCACGCGAAAGACATCCTCGCAGCCGCCGGCACGGTGGTGGAGGTTCCCGAAGAGCAGGTGGACGCTGTCTCGGCGATCAGCGGCTCGGGCCCGGCCTACGCCTTCTACCTGGCGGAAGCCATGGCGGCGGCCGGCGTCGAACTGGGCCTGGACCCGGAACTGTCGCTGCTGCTCGCCCGCGGGACCGTCGCGGGGGCCGGCTTCATGCTGGCCGAACCAGGGGCGGACCCCGCGTCGCTGCGCAAGGCCGTCACCAGCCCGAACGGCACCACGGAACGGGCCATCGCGACGTTTGATGAGCGCGGCCTGCCGGCCATCATCGCCGAGGGCGCCCGAGCGGCCGCCGCCCGCTCGGCGGAAATCACCCGCCAGCTCGGCTGAACTCAGGGGCGCGCGGCGAACCGTTCCAGCAGGTCCACGTGGCCCGAAACAATGAGCATGTCCCGTGAGGAAACCTTCGTCTCGGGCCGCGCATAGGTGAAGTCCTCGCCCGGAGACTTCACGCCCACAATGGTGACGCCGTACTTGGACCGGACCTTGGACTCGTCGAGCGTGAAGCCCACGGTTTCCCGCGGCGGGTACATCTTGACGATGGCGAAGTCGTCGTCGAACTCGATGAAGTCCAGCATGCGGCCCGAGACCAGGTGCGCGGCGCGGACACCGGCGTCGGCCTCCGGGTAGATGACGTGGTTGGCGCCGATCCGGGTCAGGATCTTGCCGTGCGAGGGCGTGATCGCCTTGACCCAGAGGTGTTCGATCCCGAGGTCCACGAGGTTCACCGTGATTAGCACCGAGGATTCGATCGAGGTGCCCACGCCCACCACGGCGGAACTGAATTCCTGGGCGCCGAGCTGGCGGAGCGCGTCGATGTTGGTGGCGTCGGCTTCCACTACGTGCGTCAGGACGCCGGCCCACTTCTGGACCAGGGTGCGGTCGCGCTCGATGGCAAGCACCTCCCGGCCCTGCTTCACCAGCTGCTCTGCGGTGGATGCGCCAAAGCGGCCCAGCCCGATCACCAGCACGGGGGCATTGTGGGCGGGGCGGTTGACGGCGCCTGAGGAACTAGCCAATGATCGGTCTCTCTTCCGGGTAGTGGTACAGCTGGCTGCGCTGGCGCAGGGCCAGGGCGGCGGCGAGGGTGACCGTCCCGACGCGCCCGGCAAACATGAGCACAGCGAGGACGTAAACCCCCGACGGCGGTAATTCGGCACTGAGATTGGTGCTCAAGCCCACCGTGGCGAAGGCGGAAATGGTTTCAAACAGGACCCGGTCCAGGGAGGCGCCGCTGATGTGCAGGAGCAGCAGGGCCGAGACCGAGACGAGCGTGGCGCCGGCGACGATCACCGAGATGGCCACGCGCATGGTTCCCTCCGGGATGGTCCGGCCGTAGATCTTGACATCGGCATCGCCGCGGGCCTCGGCGGCGATCGCCAGGAACATCACCGCGATGGTGGTGACCTTGATGCCGCCGGCTGTGGACGCGGAGCCGCCGCCCGCGAACATGAGGGCATCGGAGACCAGCATGGTGGTGGATTCCATATGGTTCTGGTCCACAAGGTTGAAGCCGCCCGAACGCAGCATGACGGAGGCAAACAGCGAATGCGTGATCTTGTCGCCGAGGTCCATGCCCCCGATGGTGCGCAGGTTGTCCCATTCCAGGAGCCCCCAGAGGAGCGCCCCGGCGGCGAAGAGGATGAAGGACACCTGGATGGTCAGCTTGGTGTGCAGGTTCCATTTCTTCCACCGCAGCCCGTTCTGCTGCAGCACCATGACCACGGGGAAGCCCAGGCTGCCCAGGAACACACCGAGCATGAGCGGGATGAGGATCCAGAGATCGGTTTCGTAGGGGACGATTCCGTCCGAATGCGGGGTGAAGCCGGCGTTGTTGAACGACGAAATTGCGTAGAAGACGCCGTGCCAGAGGGCCTGCGGGAAACTCTCCCCGAGGATCAGGAAGCGGGGGACCAGGGCCAGCGCCAGCGCGCCCTCGATCACGACGGACGTCACGATCACGATCCGGAGCAGGGTACCGACCTCGCCGAGCCGGCCGGCGTTGTTCATGGCCTCCTGGGCAATCAGCTTGCCGCGGACACCGAGCTTCTTGCTGACCATGAGCGCCAGCAGCGACGCGAGAGTCAGGGTGCCCAGGCCGCCCACGAAAATGCCGACCAGAATCACGAGCTGACCGAAGAAGGACCAATACGCGGCCGTAGAGACCACGGTCAGGCCTGTGACGCAGACGGCGGACACCGCCGTGAAGAGGGCCTCGTGCAGGGGTGTGACCTGTCCGGTGGCGGAAGCGATAGGCAGCGAAAGTAGCGTGGTGAAAACCACGATGACGATGCCGAACACCGTGAGGGCCAGGCGGGCCGGCGAGCTGTTCGCGATGCTGTCAATGAAGTCGCGCAGGCGTGTGAAGATCCACAGGCCGTCCCGCTCCGGCATGCCTGGCTGCCAGCTGGCCGGGCGCGTGGACCTCGACTGGCTTTGCGTCATGTTTTTCCTTGGTTGAAACTGCTTCCCTCAGTAGTAAACCACTAAAGTCCGCGTCATGACCGGGGGAGCACGCCTGCGCACGCGGGAAGCAGGGGGACCCTCGGGTAGCCTGTGAGTGATGACATTCCTGCCCGGACTCTCTCAGGCCGCGCTGCCAACGACGGTGGTGTGGGCTCCTGCCATGACCGCCTACAACTTTGGCCACAGCCACCCGATGGCGCCCGAGCGCATGGAGCTCACGGCGAAGCTGGCCGGCAGCCTGGGACTGCTGGATCTGGAGCACGTAACGGTAGCTGCCCCGGAAGTCGCCGCCGACGAGGAACTGTGCGCGGTCCACAGCCCCGAGTTCGTGGCCGCCGTGCGGCGCGTGAGCGAAGATCCGGACACCCCCGATGAAGCCAGGGGCCTCGGAACCGAGGACGACCCCGCCTTTGCCGGCATGCACGAGGCCAGCGCCCGGCTGGCCGGCGGCTCCCTGCTGGCGGCCGCCGCAGTCCTGGACGGCAGCGCGGTGCGGGCCGTGAACTTCGGCGGCGGAATGCACCACGCCTCCCGGGACCGCGCAAGCGGTTTTTGCATCTACAACGACGCAGCCCTCGCGATCCAGCGACTGCTCGACGGCGGCATCCGGCGCGTCGCCTACGTCGACGTCGACGCCCACCACGGCGACGGTACGCAGAGCATTTTCTGGGACGATCCGCGCGTCCTGACGATTTCGCTGCACGAGTCAGGGCTGACTCTCTTCCCGGGCACCGGGTTTGCCAATGAGATCGGCGGCCCGGGGGCACAGGGCAGCGCCGTGAACGTGGCCCTCCCGGCGGGCACCGGCGACGCCGGCTGGCTGCGGGCCTTCCACGCCGTCGTGCCGCAACTCATCGGCGCGTTCGAACCGGAGGTAATCGTGAGCCAGCACGGGTGCGACTCGCACCGGCTCGACCCGCTCACCCATCTGAACATCAGCGTTGACGGCCAGCGTGAGGCCGCCACCGCCGTCGGCAATCTCGCCGCGCGCTACTGCGACAACCGCTGGATTTCCACGGGCGGCGGCGGCTACAACGTCGTCAGCGTGGTGCCGCGCTCCTGGAGCCACCTCATCGCCATCGCCGCCGGCCGGCCTGTCCCCCTGCGCACCCCGGTTCCGGAGGACTGGCGCCGCTACGTCAGGGACAAGTACGGGGCCAAGTTCGGCGTGGAGCCCCCTGAACTGATGGGCGACGACGTCGACGTCTGGTGGCGGTCCTGGGAAGTGGGGTTCGACCCCAACGACGCCGTGGATCGCACCATCATGGCCACCCGCAAAGAAGTGTTTCCCCTGCATGGATTGGACCCCTGGTTCGACTAGCTCCGCGCCGCGGATCAAGCCAAGCGGCAGCCCGCCAATTTGTGGATGCCATCCGGCGTATATGTCGCTAGTGTGGAGGACATGGTGACAGACGACGTATTTGCCGTCATTGCTGAGGCAACCAGGCGTGACATTCTGGTGGCCCTCCGCAAGGGGGATAAGGCAGTGGGGGAATTGGTCCAGGAGCTTGATGCAAGCCAGCCCACCATTTCCAAACATCTCAAGGTCCTCCGGGAAGCGGACCTGGTGAGCATGCGCGCCCAGGGCCAGAAGCGCTACTACGCGCTCAACCCGAAGCCCCTTGCCGGCGTTGCCAACTGGCTGCAGACGTTCGACGTCGTCCCAGCAGCGGCCCCGGACACGGCACCGGGCCGCCATGCCGAATCCAGCCCCCAAACCAGCCCCACAGCCGTGCCGGACAGCCTGGCCGCGGCGGCCGCACCGCAGCCCTCACCCGCCGCGGCGCAGGTTGGCGCGCAGCCCGCTGCGGCACTGGCGGGCCGACCTGCCGGCAGCCTGCTGAGCCCCGCCGTCGTTATCCCGGTGGGAACCGCAGGCGAGGACAAGATGCCCCAACAGATCGGGCGCACCGTGGGCCGCGCCGCCACCAAGGCCGCGGACCTCCTCGCCAACCTGCCCAAGTTCGGCCGCAAGAAGTAACCCTCCGTCCACTCTGCCGAGATGGCACCCCGCGCCAGTGCCCGGCGCGCGAACTCTGCCGCGAAATGCCGTCTCGGGGCGGGCTTACCCCCGGAGGATCCGCACGTGCTCCGGGGTGAGGTCTGCGATGCGGTTGACGCCCAGCAGGGCCATGGTGCGGTGCATGTCCTTCTCCAGGATTTGGAGGGCGCGGTCGACGCCGGCCCGGCCGCCGGCCATGAGCCCGTAGAGGTAGGCGCGGCCGATCAGCGTGAAGTCGGCGCCCAAGGCCAGCGCGGCGATGATGTCCGCGCCGCTCATGATGCCGGTGTCCAGGATGATCGCGGCGTCGCTGCGGTCCGCCTTGAGGGCGGCGGACACCTCGGGGAGCAGGTGGAAGGGGATCGGTGCCCGGTCCAGCTGGCGGCCGCCGTGGTTGGAGAGCACGATCCCGTCCGCGCCGTGGTCCACCACCTTGCGGGCGTCCTCTACCGTCTGGATGCCCTTAACCACGAGCTTGCCCTTCCAGGTCTCGCGCAGCCAGTCGAGGTCGGCGAAGGTCAGGGTGGGATCGAACATGGAGTTGATCAGGTCCGCGACCGTGCCCGTGTAGCGCGAGAGCGAGGCGAAGGTCAGGGGCTCGTGCGTGAGGAAATTGAACCACCACGCGGGCCGGTAGGACGCATCCAGGACAGTCTTGAGCGTCAGTGCGGGCGGGATGGTCATGCCGTTGCGGACATCGCGGAGGCGGGCGCCGGCGACGGCGGTGTCCACCGTGACCATGAGGGTGTCGTTGCCTGCCCTGGCGGCGCGCTGGATCAGTTCCAGCGACCGGTCCCGGTCCGTCCACAGGTACAGCTGGAACCAGTTGCGGCCAGCGGGTGCGGCGGCGGCCACGTCCTCGATGGACGCCGTGCCCATGGTGGAGAGGGTGTACGGGATGCCGGCGGCCTCGGCGGCCCGCGAGCCGGCGTACTCGCCCTCGGACTGCATCATCCGGGTGAATCCCGTGGGCGCGATCCCCACCGGCAGCCGGGACGGGCCGCCCAGGATCTCGGTGCTGAGGTCGATGCTGGAGACGTCGCGCAGGATACCGGGACGGAATTCGATGTCCAGGAAGGCCTGGCGGGCGCGGCGGAGGGTGATTTCGGCTTCTGCGGCGCCGTCGGTGTAGTCGAACGGCGCCTGGGGCGTGCGGCGCTTGGCCATGTCACGCAGATCCCAGATGGTGCTCGCGCGGCGAAGCCTGGCCGCCCGGCTGAACTCCGGTTTCTTGAACTGCATCAGGGGCGCGAGGTCGGCGTACTTGGGAACGCGGCGCCTCAGCGCGGCCGGAGCGGCCCCGGCATGCCCGAATGCACGGGCGCCGGGCGCCTGGATGTCCGGCGCCGTCGCGCTCGGCGTTGTGGGGGCCTCTGGGTTCTCGGGCGGGAAGGTGTGCGTCATGGCTTCCTCCAAAGC